>NZ_JACVVH010000045.1:0-41469 GCF_016647865.1 Pseudomonas sp. S60
AAAAAACGTCGGAGCGAGCGCAGCTCGCGATGCGCCGCAGGGCGGCGCTCGATCTCCCAGCCACCGCAACTCGCCCGCCATACACCCCGGCGCCACCCCCAACCCCTCACCCGCAAGACCAATATCGTAAAGTTCCAATCTTGAATTTTTTTATTAAGTCAAGAACCACCCTGTTCAAATCCCTCCATGCGTGCTACAACCTGATTAAGCAATGATCTAGCTGCTTGATAACGAAGGGAAAAATATGACGAAGTCGGAGCTGATCGAACGTATTGTCACCCATCAAGGGCTGCTTTCGTCCAAGGACGTAGAGCTGGCCATCAAGACCATGCTTGAGCAGATGTCACAATGCCTTGCCACTGGGGACCGCATTGAAATTCGCGGCTTTGGCAGCTTCTCGCTGCACTATCGCGCGCCGCGCGTAGGCCGCAACCCCAAGACCGGCCAGTCGGTCAGCCTCGAAGGCAAGTTCGTCCCGCACTTCAAGCCCGGCAAGGAATTGCGTGATCGGGTAAACGAAGAAGACGAAGCCGAAGCCTGATCAACCAAGGAGCCATACAATGCGTAACCTGAAGCGCGCCTTTACTCTACTGTTCGTGCTGCTGCTGGCAGCCGTGGTGCTGTTTTTCGTGCTGGAAAACCAGCAGGCCGTAGCCCTCACCCTGTTCAGCTGGACGGCCCCCGCTGTGCCGGTCGCTGTGGTGGTGCTGGCCGCTCTGGTCGTAGGCTTGGCAATCGGCCCACTGTTGGGTGCGTACGGCGTACAACGCAGCAAACGCAAGATCAGGGCATCAGCCCGGGAAGCTGCCCTGAACGGTAATTAAGGAAGTTTCCTACCCTCTTTTAGGAAACGCCCACCTTTGCATGCGCTGGCTGAAATGGAGTAATTGCCCCCTTCGTTTTCGGCCCCAGCGAGCGCGCCCCGCATGGAATTCCCAAGCCTCTCCCACCATGGAGCAGTCCGTGGTGTCACCGGCTCGTGTCACCAACTGCACCTTGCTACCGGTGTAAGCCTGCTGGTCGACTGCGGCCTGGAGCAGGGCGCCGATGCCATACCGCAGGCGGACGCCGCAGCGCTCACATTCGATATCAATAGCGTATGCGCGCTGATCATCACCCATGTGCACCTCGACCACGTCGGCCGCATCCCCGCGCTGCTTGCCGCGGGTTACCGCGGGCCGATACTGTGCAGCGAGCCCTCTGCCCAGCTGCTGCCACTCGTACTTGAAGACGCCTACAGGCTGGCTATCAGCAGTGACCCTGCCCATGTGTCCAGGTACCTCGAGCTGGTGAGCACCCTGCTTGTGCCACTGCCATTTGAACAATGGCACCCAGTGCTGGAACAGCCTGACATAAGCTGCCGGGTTCGCCTGCAGCGCGCAGGCCACTTGCTGGGTTCGGCCTACGTGGAATGCGATATCCAGTACGGCCAGGCCAGCCGGCGTTATGTGTTCTCAGGCGACCTCGGCGCGGGCAACAACCCGTTGCTGCGCCCTCTGCAGCCACCGGGGCGGGCAGATGTGCTGGTGCTGGAAAGCACCTACGGCGACCGCCTGAACCCGCACCCCAGCCACCGTGTACACAGGCTGGAAGCCGCTATCGACCGGGCATTGGCGGACCAGGGCACCATTCTGATCCCGGCTTTCAGCCTGGGCCGCACCCAAGAGCTGCTCTACGAATTGGAAGACGTGCTGTACCGCAAAGCGCTGTTGGGCAGGGAAGGTGGTTCTCCAGACGGCGAGCCCGTCGATTGGTCGCAACTGCCCATCATCCTCGACTCGCCATTGGCCCAGCGCATCACGGCCGTGTATCGAGAACTACATGCATTCTGGAATGAAGAGGCGAGGGCGCGGCGTGCTGCCGGCCGTGACCCGTTGGCCTTCGGTCAGCTGATCTGCGTGGATACCCATGCCCGCCACCAACAGGTGGTCAATTACCTGAAAAGCACCGGTCGCCCGGCCATCGTGATTGCCGGCAACGGTATGTGCTCGGGTGGGCGAATCGTCAATTACCTCAAGGCCATGCTTGGCGATCGGCGGCATGAGGTGATGTTCGTCGGGTATCAGGCCAGGGGTACGCCAGGGGCGGTGATACAGGCCTTGGAAGGCTCCAATGGCGTTGGGCAGGTTGATTTGGACGGGGAGAGGCATGAGGTCAAGGCCAAGGTCACCACCTTGAGAGGGTATTCAGGGCATGCTGATCAGGCAGGGTTGGTGGCCTTTGCCACCGGCCTGTCTGTTAAATCTGAGGAAGTCGTGCTCGTGCATGGAGAAGCCCAAGCCAAAAACCAACTTGCACGGGTACTGCGCCAGCGTTTGCTGGCGCTAGGCAGGCCAACCAAGGTAAAAATCGCAACATAAGCGCCCTGCGCAGGGAACGATGACGGCAGGTGCTGTCTGATAGTCACCACGGATCAACACCCTTCGCCAGCCCAGGCGAAATGCTTGCATAAACAGGGCTTGCAGCCCGCACGGGTCACAGGCGCTGGGCAAGCTACAAAGCGGTTTCTCTGGTATTCTAGCCCGTGATGCTTGCGTCTTGAGCTAATGGATAGCCAGGGATTTCACACGCTGGGCGCGTAACTTAGCGACGTTGCACTGTGCGCAGTGCCGATCAGAATTAAGACTCATGCCGGTCACTTGTCAATGATCATCAAGTGGCTGTTAAGGACCCGAATATGGAATTGATCCCGGTAATTCTATCCGGTGGCGTTGGCAGCCGTTTGTGGCCCGTTTCCCGTGAGGCTCACCCAAAGCCGTTCATGACCTTGCCCGATGGGCAAAACCTCATTCAGAAGACCTTCCTGCGCGCGTCCAAGCTCGACGGCGTTGCTGAAGTGCTTACCGTCACCAATCGCGAACTGCTGTTCAAGACCGAAGACGAATACCGCGCGATCAATACCCAAGGCCACCCTCAGGGCTACATCCTTGAGCCGTTTGGCCGCAACACCGCCGCCGCTGTGGCCGCCGCAGCATTGCAACTGCATCAGGCTCACGGTCCCCAGGCCTACATGCTGGTGCTGGCAGCCGACCACCTTATCCAGGACGAAGCTGCCTTCTCCCAAGCGGTCAGCAAGGCTGTGCACCTGGCCGAGCAGGGCTGGCTGGTCACCTTCGGCATCAAGCCTCAGTACCCTGAAACAGGCTTCGGTTACATCGAGGCGGCTGCAGATGGCGCGCTGGACGGTGGGCTGAAGGTGGCACGTTTTGTCGAAAAGCCCGACGCCCCCACCGCAGAGGCCTACGTGGCAGCTGGCAACTACTTCTGGAACGCCGGCATGTTCTGCTTCCAGGTTGGCACGGTCATCGACGAGTTCAAGGCCCATGCGCCCGATGTGCTCGAAGCCGTGCAACTCACCCTTGAAGCGTCGCGCCAAACTACGGGCAAAGGCTACAGCTGCCTTGCCCTGGATGCAGACACCTTCGCCAACGTCCCGGATATTTCCATCGACTACGCCTTGATGGAGCGCTCCCGCAAGGTGGCCACCATTCCGTGCGACATCGGCTGGAGCGATATCGGCTCCTGGAACGCGGTCAGCGAACTCACCCCGCCAGACGAAGCCGGCAACCGATTCGAAGGCGAAGTGGTCGCGCACGGTTCCAGCAACAACTACGTCAGCACTGAAGATCGCCTGGCGGCGCTGGTCGGTGTACAGGATCTGTTGGTGGTCGACACCCCCGACGCCCTGCTGATCGCCCATAAAGACCACGCTCAAGACGTGAAACATATCGTCAAGCGCCTGAAAGGCGATGGCCACTCTGCACACCTGCTGCACCGCACCGTGCACCGCCCATGGGGTACCTACACTACCCTGGAAGACGGCGACCGCTTCAAGATCAAGCGCATCGTGGTCAAGCCAAAGGCATCCCTGTCCCTGCAAATGCACCACCACCGCAGCGAGCACTGGATTGTGGTCAGCGGCATGGCCGTGGTGGTCAACGATGACAAGGAACTGATGCTCAACACCAACGAGTCCACGTTCATCCGCGCCGGCCACCAGCACCGGTTGCAAAACCCAGGCGTGATCGACCTGGTGCTCATCGAAGTACAAAGCGGCGACTACCTCGGCGAAGACGACATCGTCCGCTTCGAGGACAACTACGGTCGTTGCGACGCCTGAGTCCAGGCTCTCCCGTCGGCCCGTCGTTGCCATCCCTGGCACCGGGCCGGTCTTCGGTCGCCCCCATCGCCGGCTACCCCTGTTCAGATCGTTGACGCCAAGGCATCAACGCACCGAGTGAGACCCATGTACCCACCTATTCAGACCCGTTGTTTCAAAGCCTACGACATCCGCGGCCAAGTGCCTGCCGACCTCAATGATGACGTGGCCTACCGTATCGGCCGCGCGCTGGTGGCCCAGCTTGGCGGCCGCACTTATGTGGTGGGGCGCGACATGCGCCTGGAGAGCCCGGGTTTGGCCCTGGCCTTGATCAAGGGCCTGACCGAAGGCGGGGCCGACGTGATCGATATCGGCCTGTGCGGTACCGAGGAAGTGTATTTCGCTACCAGCCATCACCAGGCCGATGGCGGCGTGATGATTACTGCCAGCCATAACCCCAAAGGTTACAACGGCATGAAGCTGGTGCGTGAGCAGTCGCGCCCGATCAGCGGCGACACCGGGCTGAACGACATTCGCCAGCGTGTCGAAGCAGGTGACTTGGGTGAGCCTGCAGCAACTGCCGGCAGTGTGCGCGAAGCGTTCGACAAGACGGCCTACATCGACCACTTGCTCACCTACGTAAACGTGGCATCGCTCAAGCCGCTGAAGGTGCTGGCCGACCCGGGCAACGGTGCGGTTGGGCCTGTGATCGAACTGCTCAAGGCACGCCTGCCGCTGGATATCACCATCATCAACGGCGAGCCTGACGGCAATTTCCCCAACGGCATCCCCAACCCGCTGCTGCCTGAAAACCGCGACCTGACCCGCCAGGCAGTGCTGGATACCCAGGCGGCCATGGGTATCGCCTTCGACGGTGACTTCGACCGGTGCTTCTTCTTCGACGACAAAGGCCGTTTCATCGAGGGCTACTACGTGGTTGGCCTGCTGGCCGAAATGCTGCTGGCCAAACACCCAGGCAGCAAGATCATCCACGACCCGCGCCTGACCTGGAACACCATCGAGCAGGTTGAAGCGGCTGGTGGCGTTGCCATCCAGAGCAAGACCGGCCATGCCTTCATCAAAGAGCGCATGCGCGCCGAAGACGCCGTATACGGCGGTGAAATGAGCGCCCACCACTACTTCCGCGACTTCGCCTACTGCGACAGCGGCAATATCCCATGGTTGTTGGTGGCTGAGCTGATGAGCGTTACCGGCAAGACCCTTGCCCAGTTGGTAGATGAGCGAATCGCCAAGTTCCCGTGCAGCGGCGAGATCAACTACGAGGTGGCAGATGTAAAAGGCACTATCGAAAAGATCCTGGCCCATTACCTGCCGCAAAACCCCACCGTCGACCGCACCGACGGCATCAGCGTGGAGTTCGCCGATTGGCGCTTCAGCCTGCGTGGGTCCAACACCGAGCCGCTGCTGCGCTTGAACGTTGAGAGCCGCGGGAATGATGCACTGGTCGCGCAAAACGTCGCGCAAATCGCCCGTTTGATTCAAGGATAACTATGTTAGGCATGTTTCGGGGCGTCTGGGATTACCGGGGCTTCATCCTCACATCCATCAAGAACGAGTTCATCTCGCGCTTCGCCCGCAGCAAGCTGGGTGGCCTGTGGATGATCATCCACCCGTTGGCGCAGGTGGCCATTTATGCGCTGATTCTGTCCAACGTGCTGGGTGCGCGGTTGCCCGGTATCGACAACAAGTACGCCTACGCGCTGTACCTGATTGCCGGTATCCTGGCCTGGAACCTGTTTGCAGAAATTGTCGGGCGTTGCCTTACCGTGTTCATCGAACAGGGCAACCTGATGAAGAAGATGCGCTTCCCGCGCATTGCGCTGCCCGTAATTGTGGTGGGCTCGTGCCTGCTCAACAACCTGTTGTTGTTTATCGCCGCCATGATCATTTTCGCCCTGCTGGGCCATGCGCCCAATGCGCAGATGCTTTGGTTGCTACCGCTGACAGTGGTAGTGGTAGCGTTTGCGGTAGGGTTGGGCCTGGTACTGGGCGTGCTGAACGTGTTCTTGCGTGACATAGGGCAGGTAGTGCCGATTATCATGCAGGTATGGTTCTGGTTCACGCCCATTGTCTACTCGGTCAACATTGTGCCCGATTACCTCAAAGGCACGTTGGACATAAACCCGATGTACGCCATCGTCACTGCCTACCACAACGTGCTGGTCTACAAACTCGAGCCGAACATTACCGAGCTGGGCGTCACGGTCGCCATCGCCCTCGGCCTCATGGGTCTAGGGCTGTTCCTGTTCCGCAGGGCTTCTGCAGAGATGGTGGACTCGCTATGACACTCATGTCCGTTACCAACGTAGGCAAGGCCTACCGCAGTTACCGCTCTGAATGGCAGCGCATTGCGCGCTGGTGCTACCTGCCGGTCAAGGCCAGCAGCGAGCACTGGGTGCTCAAGCACATCAGTTTCAATATCGAAGCCGGTGAAGCCATCGGCCTGGTCGGCCAGAACGGTGCAGGCAAATCGACGCTGCTGAAAATGATCACCGGCACCTTGCAGCCCACCGAAGGCACGGTGCGTGTCAACGGTCGTATCGCTGCCATTCTTGAGCTGGGCATGGGCTTCAACGCCGAGCTTAGCGGGCGCCAGAATGCCTACCATGCGGCCGGCCTGATGGGCTTTTCCACCGAGCAGATCGACAGCGTGATCGACGATATCGAAGCGTTTGCCGAGATCGGCGAGTACTTCGACCAAACCGTGCGCACCTATTCCAGCGGCATGCAGATGCGTGTGGCCTTTGCCGTAGCCACTGCCTTCCGCCCCGAAATTCTCATCATCGACGAAGCGTTGTCGGTGGGTGACAGCTATTTCCAGCACAAAAGCTTTGGCCGCATCAAAGAGTTCCAGCAGGCTGGCACCACGCTGCTGATCGTGTCTCACGACCGCGCCGCCATTCAGGCGTTGTGCAACCGGGCCATCCTGCTGGACGGCGGCACCGTCATCAAGGACGGGCCGCCCGAAGAGGTGATGGATTACTACAATGCCCTGATCGCCCAGAAAGAAAACGCCACGGTCGAAGTGCAGACCCTCGAGAACGGCGCAGTCCAGACTCGCTCGGGCAGTGGCAAGGCCAGTATCGAGGGTGTCTCGCTTTTCAACGCCCAAGGCGCGGCCGCCGAATACGTGACGGTGGGCGAAGACGTCTGCCTGACGGTGGGCGTGGCCATCAACGCCCCATTGCCCGAACTGGTGGTGGGCTATGTGATCAAGGACCGCCTGGGCCAGGATGTGTACGGCACCAACACCCACCACCTGGGGTGTGCCCGCAAGGACCTCGCGCCGGGCACGCAGCTGTCGTACCGTTTCCGCTTCCCCGCCAACCTGGGCGTGGGTTCTTATTCCGTCGCCGTCGCGCTGCATGCGGCCGATGCCCACGTGGTGGACAACTACGAGTGGCGCGACCTGGCCTTGGTGTTCAACGTCGTCAACGTTTCGGAAAGTACGTTCGTAGGCCTTGCCTGGATACCTCCGACCGTGGAGTGCAGTAATGGATAGTCGATTCTACAGGGCGTTCGAAGACCGCCACCGCGGCTCCCGGGCGCTGATCGCCAGCCGCCTCGAAGTCTACCTACCGTTTTTGGCACCGCTCAAAGACCTGTACTCCCAGGCCGGCGTGCTGGACGTAGGCTGCGGCCGTGGCGAGTGGCTGGAAATGCTGATTCGCGAAGGCTACGACGCCAGCGGCGTGGACCTTGACGAAGGCATGCTCGAAGCCTGCCGCGAACTGGGCTTGCCGGTGCGCACCGACGATGCCCTCAACGCGCTGCGCCAGTTGCCCGATGCCAGCCTGATCGCCGTCAGCGGCTTTCACATCGCCGAGCACATTCCCTTCGCCGTACTGGAAGAAATGGTTGGCGAAGCCATGCGGGTGCTGCAACCCGGCGGCTTGCTGATCCTGGAAACGCCCAACGCTGAAAACGTGGTGGTTGGCACCAACAACTTCTTTGTCGACCCCACCCATGATCGCCCGATCCCCAGCCTGCTGCTTTCGTTTTTGACGGAGTTCAAAGGCTTTGCTCGTTCCAAGGTGCTGCGCCTGCAGGAAGCCCCGGACTTGCACGACCCAGGCCGCAAGCTAGGCGTCATGGATGTTCTGGCCGGGACCAGCCCGGATTACGCCGTGGTAGCGCAAAAGCAGGCCCCAGAGGATGTGCTGGCAGCGTTCGATGCCCCGTTCGATCAGGCGTACGGCGTTGCGCTGGACGAATTGGCTTCGCGCTATGACCAGGTATTGGAAGGCCGGCTGAATACCCTCGAGAATCAAATGGCAACAGAAGTACACGATATACTCGGCGCCCTCAAAGCCGAGCAGGCCGAGCGGGTGCATTTGCTTGAAGCAGGCTTTGCACGGGAGCAGGAGCGTTTGCAGGGGCAGTTGGTAAGCGAGCTTGAGCGCTTGCAAACGCAACTGGACAACGAGCGGCTGCACTCGCAGCATGAGCTGGATCAAATGCGCGAGCAGGCAGACGACTTACGGCTGCAGATCAATGCCTCGCTCAGCAACGCGCACAACTGGTACCTGCGCGCCACTGCCCTGGAGCAGCAATTGACGGCGTTGCACAACAGTAAGGTGTGGCGTGCAACAATGCCGGTGCGTCAGGTAGGCCATCTGGTCAAACACCCGCGAAATGCTGTTGCGGCAGCCAAACAGGCCCTGCGCCGTATTGCCCCCCATGCACGCCTGTGGCTGGCGCGCCGCCCGGCCGTAGAGCGCAGGGTCAGGTCCTTGGTTCGACGTAGCCCGTGGCTGCATGCTGCACTGCGTGACCTGTTGAAAGTAGACGTGGCTGCAGTGCCTGTAGAGGCCAACGACCCACAGCACGGTCTGATCGACCATGCTCCATTGACCCCACGGGGGCGTCAGATCGAAAGCGCGCTCCGTGCTGCCGTGACCAAGGGCCAGAAGTAATGCGTATCGTAATTGACATGCAGGGCGCGCAGACCGAAAGCCGTTTCAGGGGCATTGGTCGGTACACCATGGCGTTCGCTCAGAGCGTTGTGCGTAATCGAGGCGGGCATGAGGTTTATCTCGTGCTCAACGGTATGCTGAACGAGAGCATCGAGCCCATCCGCACGGCGTTCATCGGCCTGCTCCCGCAGAGCCACATCCGGGTTTGGTACGCTGAAGGCCCCGTTGCGGACAGCCACTCGAACAACCTGGCGCGTCGCCAGACGGCGGAGCACGTCCGGCAGGCGTGTATTGATGCACTCGAGCCGGATGTAATCCATGTAACCAGTTTCGTGGAGGGCTACATCGACGATGCAGTGATCGGCAGTGCTGCACTGCATGAGCATGCGTTGGTCAGCGCTACCCTGTATGACTTGATTCCTTTTGTCAGCCCACAGCAATACCTTGATGGCAACCCTGCTTACAAAAGCCACTACCTGGCCAAGGTCGCAGCGTTCCGGGACTTCGATTTGTTGCTGTCGATCTCAGACTTCGCTCGCCAGGAAGCGCTGGCTCTGCTGCACCTGACCGAAGAGAAAGTGGTTAACGTCTCAACCGCTGCTGATGACGTGTTCTATCCGGTGACGCTCGCCCATGAAGAGCGTACGGCGCTGCTGAAACAATTTGGCCTGCGCGAGCCCTTTGTTCTCTATACAGGCGGTGCAGATGAGCGCAAGAACCTTCCTCGCCTGATTGAGGCCTTCGCGGCAGTCAAACCCAACGTTGGCAGCACCCAACTGGTATTTGCCGGCAAGATGCCGGAGTACTATGTGAACCTTTATCGTCAGCATGGCCTCGACCACGGGTTAGCAGATGACGATTTGGCGTTCACCGGTTACGTCAGCGACGCCGAGCTCCGTAGCCTGTACAGCCTCTGCGAGCTCTACGTATTCCCGTCCTGGCACGAAGGTTTCGGGCTGCCGCCACTGGAGGCCATGAAATGCGGCGCACCTGTGATCGGTGCCAACGCCTCCAGCGTGCCGGAGGTGATCGGCTGGGATGCGGCAACCTTCGACCCGCATGATCCGGCGTCCATTGCCAGCAAGCTGGAACAAGCGCTCTTGGACGATGCCTTCCGCAAAGCCTTGACTGCACATGGGGCAGAACGTGCCGAGCACTTCTCGTGGGATCGCACAGGGCAGGCTGCAATCGAGGCCTTCGAGCACGCAGTGGCCGAGCGCGAAGTCAGCAAGCTACCCGTCGAGCAAGAGCGTGACCACCTACAGCGGCTGATTGAAACACTTAGTACGAGTGCGCCGCTGCTCAAGGGTGAAGTCTGCGTGGAGCGCCTGGCCAAGGCAGTGGATTACTCTGTCCAGCAGCCGTCGAGTGTGCCCAATCTGTTCGTCGACATTTCCGAGCTGTGTAAACACGACGGCAAGAGCGGTATACAACGTGTGGTGCGAAGCATCTTGCTTGAGTGGCTGGTCAATCCGCCTTCGACGTACAAGGTGGTGCCGGTGTACACGAAGGCCGGGGAGCCTTTCTACCGTGAGGCTTCGTTATTTACGGCCAAGTTCCTGGGGCAGGAGCCGGGGGAGGTGTTGCAGGACGAGGTCATCAGCTACCGTGCCGGCGACGTCTACCTTGGTCTCGATCTGTTGATGGACGTGCTGCCGCATAAAAAAATCTACTTCAATGCGATGCGCGACCACGGTGTCAGCATACTGTTCGTGGTCTACGACCTGCTGATTCTGCAACTACCGCACTGCTTCGTCGAAAGCCTGCACGAACATTATGAAAAATGGATCCACACGGTAGCCGAATACGATGGGGCCATCTGCATTTCCCAGGCCGTAGCGGATGAGTTGCATGACTGGCGGCTGGAACACATGCCACCGCGTCAGCGCCCGTTCCACATAGGCGCATTCCATTTAGGGGCGGACCTGGACCAATCTGTGCCGTCGTTGGGGTTCCCGGAAGACCCCGCCATGCGGTTGGAGGCGCTGGAAGACAACCCCACGTTCCTCATGGTAGGTACATTGGAGCCCCGTAAGGGGCATGCGCAGACGCTCGATGCCTTTGAGCAGCTATGGGCCGATGGGGTCCAAGCTAACCTCGTGATCGTAGGTAAGCACGGCTGGCTGGTTGATGAACTGGCGCAGCGGCTTACCCACCACGCAGAACGCGGCAAACGCCTGCTGTGGTTATCGGGCGCCAGCGACGAGTACCTGGAGCATCTCTATCAGGCATCTGACTGCCTAGTGGCCGGTTCTTACGGTGAAGGTTTCGGCCTGCCGTTGATCGAGGCCGCGCAACACAAGCTGCCCATCATTGCCAGGGACCTTCCGGTGTTCCGGGAAGTGGCGGGTGATAATGCATGGTACTTCGAAGGCACTCACACAGAAGAAATTGCCCAGAAGATCAAGCAATGGCTGGGGCTGTTCGAAAAGGGCGAGCACCCTCAATCCACTGACATGCCATGGTTGACATGGAAAGCCAGCGCAAAACAGCTGGTGGATGCAATAGATAAGTGCGCGTTCTAACGCGCCTATAACACACAGACTGGGGCGTTTTTAAATGGGTTCACGGTTGGGTTCCACGGGGAGGACGGGCCTGGCGTTAGCGTTGGCTATCGCCGTCTGGTTCGTGTGGCATCATTTTCCTGCGGGTTTCATTGCCGGTACATCTACATACTGGCAATCGGAAGTCGACGACGTTACGCAATATATCTCTGGCTTCCATGCATTCTTCAATGCGCCTTTCGGGTATCCGCTGCTGGCTTTTGACAGCATCAATTACCCGCAGGGCACGCGCGCGACGTTCATGGATACCATTCCGCTGTATGCGCTGCTCCTGAAACTGGTGGTGCCCTCGTCATATGCACCCTTCAATCCCTATGGCGTATGGGTCGGCTTGGCGTTTCTGGGCCAGGCCGTCTGTGCCTGGTGGATACTGCGCGAGCTGGAGGTCAAGTCCTGGTTGGCACTGGTGGCACTGGTTGTGTGCCTGCTGATCTTCCCGGCCTTTACAGCGCGCGTGACGCATATTTCGCTGATGACGCACTGGATCATCCTGGCGGCCATCGCGCTTTACTTGCGTGGGCAGCGCCTGGGGCAGGTACCCGTGGCGGGCTGGACGGCACTGCTGGTGGCCGGCTTCTACATCAACATCTACCTGTGCGTGATGGCGAGCGCGATCTACGTGGCTAACTGGTTGGCCAAGCCGCGTGATTATCGATGGCTCGATGTGCCCAGGGCGCTGTTGCCCTTCGTTATTATCGGCGCCAGCCTTTGGGTCACCGTTTTCCCCATGGACTCGACGAACGTGGCCAAGGAATCCGGTTTCGGCACGTTCTCCATGAACTTGCTGGCACCGTTTGCAGGTGGCAAGTTCTTCCCTATTGAAAACGCAGAAATGCCCGGCCAGTACGAAGGCTTCAACTACCTGGGCCTCGGGGTATTGCTGGGGCTGCTGGCCGGCCTGGTACTGGGCGGGCGCAGGGCACTGAGGTGGGCGGCGGATAACTGGCCGCTGGTTTTGGTGATGCTCGGGCTCACCCTTTATGCGCTTTCCGACACCCTCTACTGGGGCACCCACCAGGTGCTGGTGGTGCATTACCCCGCATTCATGGAGGCCATCACCACGCAGTTCCGGGCGTCTGGACGGTTCTTCTGGCCTGTGGGGTATGCGCTGACCATCGCGGCCATCGTATTGCTGTACCGCAGGCTGCCAAAACCTGTCTTCGCACTGGCGATGCTGGTGCTGGTCGTGGTTCAGGTGGCTGACATGTCCATACAGCGCCACCGCTTGATTGATGGTGCCAAGCGCCCGGCAACGCCCATCTTGACCCAGGCTGCGTGGGACGCACAGATAGCGGACGGCATCCAGTATCTGTATTTCTTCCCCAAGTTCCGCTGTGGGCGCTCGGACATGATCCTCAGTACGCTGATGCCGACCATGCGTTATGCCGTCGAGCATGGGCTCAAGATCAACACCGGCTATGTGGCACGCGCCAACTCCAATTGTGCAGTGGAAAGCACCCAGGCCGAGATTGTCGGCTCGGATGCACGCCACTCCCTGTACGTATTCGTCAAGGGCGATTTCCCTGAAGTGGGCCAAGTGCTGGCGCTGTTCCCAGCCGACAGGCAGCCCCAGTGCAGCGAACTCGATTATGCCCATGTGTGCAAGTTTGACGCGAACAAGGAGCGCCACTGATGAGCGAACCCAGGCGCGTGTTGTCGCTGATCTCACCGTTCTACAACGAAGAGCGCGGTGTTTGCGCGTTTTTCGAGCGTGTGGACGCGCTGTCGAAGACATTGGCGGATCGCTACGGTTTGGAGGTGATCGCGATCAATGACGGCAGTAAGGACCGGACGTACGAAGAGCTGCTCAAAGCCCAGGCGGTTTACCCCTATGTAACGGTTGTTGACCTGTCGCGCAATTTTGGCAAAGAAGCCGCGCTTTCGGCCGGCCTGGACTTTGCGACCGGCGATGCGGTCGTGCCTATCGACTCCGACCTTCAGCATCCCCCTGAAGTGGTGCTTGAACTCGTTGCCAAGTGGGAGGAGGGCGCCGAAGTAGTGCTAGCCAAGCGCGTGGATCGGCGCACCGACCACGCGGTGCAGAAGTTCACCGCCAACGGTTTCTACAAGCTGCACAATTCCATATCGGATATTCACATACCCGCTGACGTCGGCGATTTTCGGTTGATGGACCGCAAGGTGGTCGATGCGCTGAAAAAGCTTCCGGAAAGCCGTCGCTTCATGAAGGGGCTGTTTGCCTGGGTAGGTTTTCGCACCGCCACCATCGAATACCAGGTGGCGCCACGCAGCACCGGCAAGACCAGCTTCAATACCTGGAAACTCTGGAATTTTGCCATCGAAGGCATTACCAGCTACAGCTCAGCCCCCCTGCGCATATGGACCTACCTAGGCTGTGCGGTATCGGCCATGGCCTTTGTATATGCGGTATACCTGCTGATCAAGACCCTGTGCTTTGGCGCAGATACGCCCGGCTATGCATCCTTGATGATCACCATCCTGTTTGCTAGCGGCGTACAGCTGATCGGCATAGGGGTGCTTGGGGAGTATGTAGGGCGGATTTTCGTCGAATCCAAGCGCCGCCCGGTGTACGTCGTACGCGAAGTGATCAAGACCGACCCATGATCATTCCGGGCAAGTACTACCAGTTTCTGCGTTTCGCGCTGGTCGGTGTGGTCAACACGGCGGTGCATGCCGGTGTGGTGATCGGCCTGATGGAGACCCTGGCGCCCCCGGCAGCCGTGGCCAATGCGTGTGCATTCATCGTGGCCAACGTGATGTCCTACTGCATCAACAGCCGGTTTACCTTCCGTGTACCCATGAGCTGGCTGGGATACCGGCGCTTCTTGCTGGTCTCACTCGTGTCGCTGGGCCTGACGTTGCTCATCACGTCGTGGGTCGAGTACATGGGTTGGCACTATGGCGTGGGCCTGGTGATGGTGGTGTTCATTGTGCCCGTGCTCAACTTCATGGTGATGAAGCTCTGGGCATTTGCCCCGGCCAAGTCATGACAGCGCCGCGGTGCACCTACGCCCACAGCAACGAACATTTTTTGGAATACGTAACAGGACTCAAACTATGACAATTGGCCAGCAAGAACACCTTTCGCCTGGCAGCGTACCAACTGGCGAAGATCGCGCTACCAACATCGCCGTCGTGATCCCTTCTTATAAAGTGATAGCCCATATCCTGGGCGTTATTGCCGAAATTGGGCCGGAGGTTGAGCGCATCTACGTTGTGGATGATTGCTGCCCAGAAGGCTCCGGCCGTTATGTCGAGGAACACGCTACCGACCCGCGTGTTGTGGTACTGCGCAACCCGGAAAACCAGGGCGTGGGCGGTGCGGTGATGACCGGTTACCAGGCTGCAATCCAGGATGGGATGGACATCATCGTCAAGATCGACGGTGATGGCCAGATGGACCCAGGCCTGCTGATGAACTTCGTAACGCCCATTCTTGAGGGTACGGCTGACTACACCAAGGGCAACCGGTTCTACGACCTGGAAGAAATCCGGGCGATGCCCAAGATTCGCCTGTTTGGCAACGCTGTTCTGTCGTTCATGACCAAATTTTCCTCCGGCTACTGGGACCTGTTCGACCCTACCAACGGCTACACCGCCATTCACCGTGACGTTGCCCGCCACCTGCCGTTTTCCAAGATCAGCCGCCGCTATTTCTTCGAGACCGACATCCTGTTCCGGCTTAATACCCTGCGCGCGGTCGTGGTGGACGTGCCCATGGACGCCAAGTACGGGGATGAAGTCAGCAACCTGAAGATTTCCAAGATTGTGGGCGAGTTCCTGGCCAAGCACGTGCGCAATTTCGGCAAGCGGATCTTCTACAACTACTACCTGCGTGACATGTCGCTGGCGTCCCTGGAGCTGCCTGCTGGCCTGCTGCTACTCATATGGGGCTTGGTCTTCGGCCTGTCTCACTGGGCGTCGTCCATTTACACCGGGGTCGCCAACTCTGCCGGTACCGTCATGCTGTCGGCCTTGCCGATATTCCTGGGTATCCAGCTGATCCTGGCGTTCCTGGGGCAGGATATCGCCTCAGTGCCCAGAAGGCCTTTCCACCTATCGCGGTTGAAATCCAAGTTCAAGGCAGGTAAGCGCCCATGATGTATGCCATTGCAATTCTGTGCGTTGTGGGTATTGCGACCGGTCAGATCATGTTCAAGCTCAGCGCGACCGCGCTGCAGCGCGCCGGCACGATCTTTGACCTGAAAACCCTGATGATTCTGGGGGCTGCATTTGCGCTGTACGGTGTGACCACCATTGCCTGGGTGTGGGTACTGCAAAAGATCGAGCTAGGGAAAGCCTACCCACTGATGGCGTTGGCATTCGTGCTCGTGCCCATTGGCAGCCATTTCATTCTGGGGGAGCGGTTTCAGGTCCAATATTTCATCGGCGTCGCGTTCATCATGTTCGGTATCGTATTGGCCGTTAAGTCCTGAGTGGTTGCACATGCATCAGATTATGCAAATGAATAGCAGTAAAAGGGATAGGGCAGTATGAAGTTGATAGACAGGTCGCACCTCAATGCGCCCGTTGCAGTTGCGGCGATCATGGCATTGGCCTTCGTGCTCCTGCTGATGCGGTCGAGCGGTATCTACCCCACCGTCTTCGGCGACGAGTACACATACAGCTCAATGGCACGTGTGCTACCGCTGTCGAGTGCTTCCATACCCAATTACCTTTACCTGAGCATCTACAAATCCACGTTGATGTGCGGTGACGGGTTCATGGGGTGCACCAAGCTGCTCAACGCCTTGTTCTTCGTGCTGGCCTCGCCGTTCATTTTCATGGTGGCGCGCCGGTATTGCAGCGCCCGTGCATCGGTGCTGATCGTGGCTTTGAGCATGCTCGGCCCCATCAACGGCTATACCACGTATTTCATGCCTGAGGCGCTGTTTTACCTCACGTTCTGGATGAGTGCCTGGTACTTCCTGACACTGGCTTCGACCGCACCCTGGCAACAATGGGCGCTGCTCGGTGTGCTGATGGGCTGTTCGTCCTTGGTCAAGCCGCACGCAATGTTCGTTATTCCGGGCTTTTGCCTGTGCATCGCTTATTTTGCTTACAAAGACCTGGACCGCTGGTTTGTTACAGCGCTGAAAAATGCCGTTGTTTTCGTCGGTGTGATGATGCTCGTCAAGTTCGGCTTCAGCTACCTGGTAGCAGGCAAGGCGGGCCTGACATTGTTCGGCAACTTTTACGCCACGACGCTTGAGTCCAGCGCCTCCAGCCTGGACCGATACCTGGCCATCCTTAGAACCGCGCCCACCATCGCTGCCGGGCATCTGTTGGGCAATGCCGTGATGTTCGGCTGCGCTTTGGCGGCCATTATCACAACCAGCATTGCCACGTTGAAAACTCGGGAGATTGGCGAGAACGGCAGGTTCGCTTTCTTCACGCTGTTTTTGCTGCTGAACCTGATTGCCGTAGTGGCATTGTTCTCGGCTTCCGTAGCGGGTACCAACGCGGTGGAAACCGCCTTGCGCCTGCACATGCGCTATTACGACTTCCTGTTCCCCCTGCTGTTCATCGCCGCAGGTGCCGAACTGGCAGGTACCCAGCTCACGGCGCATCGCTACGTGCGCTGGGCCGTCGCGATCGTAATCATGGCCGCCGTGTTGTATGCAGGCATCACACGCATGCACCCGTTCACACTGAGCTTCATTGATAACCCTGAGCTGCGCGGCTTCACGTTCCGCAAAAAGCTGTTTGTTGTGCTCGCCCTGCTCTCGTTGATCAGCTTGATCCTGTGGTGTACCAAACCGCGCAAAGGCACACAGCTGTTTCTGTTCATCTACCTGCCGCTCTCCATACTGGTTAGCACCGTATACGCCAGCATTTCGTTGCTGGAGCGCAGGCACGCCGACGCCTACGACAAGGCCGGGATGTTTGCCCGTCAATACCTGCCGGTGAGCGAGCGGCCGCACCTGTTGGTGGTGGGGGATAACCCGGCGTCGATATTGCGCGCGTTGTTCTGGGTGGAAGATTTGAATGCCGGGCCAGACTTGTCTTATAAGCCCGGCGCAATCTACACGGCCGATCAATCGCCGGCTGACAAGAAATGGATCTTGATAGTGGGGGACGTCGAGGTTGCCAAAGGTGACTTCAAGGTCCTTCAGCTCAACGGTTTCTCGCTGGCGAGGAAGTTGCCCAAGGTTAGCCCGCTGGTGCTCGACTTCCGAACGCAGATCAACATGGAAGCGGTAGAGCTGGTTCGTGGCTTCTCCTATCCCGAGAGCTGGGGGGCTTGGTCGAATGCCGACACGGTCACGCTGCAATTCGCTCGGCCACTTCCCAAAGCCTTCGTACTGGAGATCAATGCCAAGGCATTTGGGCCTAACCAAAATCAAAACTTCGAGGTCAAGGTCGATGACCGCCGGTACCCACTAAGACTCAGCGCTGAAGTGGAGCCGTATAGCGTGAAGGTCGACAACCCCGACGAAGTCAACAAACTAACGATCAAGGTGCCGCAGGCCACATCGCCGGAGCAAATGGGCATGAATGGTGATAAGCGCTTGTTGGGGATCGGTATTCGGCAGATCGTGATCCGGGAAGTGGAGTAGGGCCGCTGGGAAGGTACCTGCCTGCTCTGCGTGGCAGGTACCGTCCGTGTGCTGGTCATGCGCATTGTGTACTGGCCTGGGCAGGGTGGTTAATAGCCTACCCAGTCAGCGCGCCGCTTAATTTGCCATGCCAGCCTCTGCATCATCCATCAGGGTCTTGGCCAGCGCGCCAAGGTAATACGCTGCCCAAACCAGCTTGGGGTTCTCATCCATCAAACCACCGATGGTGAGCTCCTGCGCATAACCCATCAGCTCTGACGCTTGCGCCCGGGCATGCTCGCAAGGTATGCCCGGTTCGATACAAAACAGCGGTTGAGTCTGTTGCTCGCCTTGGTAGAACTTGGTCTTGCCGACGGTGAAGCCGTTAGGTTCTGTAGTCACTGTTCAACCCCCTTGATCATTCCGCGCACTCCAGTGGAGTGGGCTTGCCCGCGACGGGCTCGCCCAGTCAGTCAACGCCTGTGCGTCAGTGCAAGGCCCCAGCTCCGTTTGGCATCTGTACCTGTATCAGCGCCGACTCCAGCAGAGCCCGTAGCGCCTCTATCTCATGCATAGATGCCATCATCAGAATCGATGCCGGTGATTTGGGCTGTTGTAGCAGTGCCTGATGGGCGACGGTTGCGGCGCATAGCGCGTAGTCCGTGGCTTGGATCAGGGTGTCTTCCAGGGAGAGGATTTGGTGGGGTGGGTCGGGGACGATCTTTAGCATTGCGTATGTCCTTCTAATGATGCGACCTCCTTCTGCTGTCAAACAGTAGGGTGGCAGCTGTACGTGGGTTGACAGACCGGCGGACATAGCAAGTTCCGGCGCACGCAAGCGTGCCCGCACGTACAGCCGCCATAAAGGACGAGCTGTTGTCTATGTACCGTCACAGCCTGTCAAAGCCGGGTCGTTGATGTGCAACGACTGGCCGAGACTAGGTGGCTTCATGGCTGGCCGCAACGGAAAATAGGGAGTGATAGTGTGTTTGGGAAATGGACTACAAGGAAGGGGAAAATTCTGCGTTTTAGATAGCGATCCAATCATTTGCGGCGGCGTAGCGCAGCTTATGATTACGCTGACGCCATTAGCACGACCAGAGGCCTGAAAATGTCAGCTGCCACGCTTTGCACCGCGTACTGAAGCCCTTAGAATTCATGCGTTCGCCACTAATCAAATCCTTCACGGAAGAATATGAATCACCTCAATATCGCCAAGCAAGCACTTATCGCCCAGGCACGCGCCGTCAACGAACTCGCTGATCGATTGAACGGTGAGTTCCAAAGTGCTGTGGAGCTTCTTCTGAGCTGTCAAGGTCGCGCTGTAGTGTGCGGTATGGGCAAATCAGGTCTGATTGGCCAAAAAATGGTCGCGACCTTCGCCTCCACCGGCACCCCTAGCTTCTTTTTGCACCCTGCGGAGGCCTTCCACGGTGACCTCGGCATGTTGAAGCCCGTGGATGTAGTGATTCTCATCAGTTATAGCGGCGAAACTGAGGAAGTGATCAAGCTCATCCCAAGCCTCAAGTCATTCGGCAACAAGATTATTGCCATGACAGGCAATGGCAAATCCACCTTGGCGACGCACGCCGACATTTGGCTTGATATCTCGGTTGAACGTGAGGTTTGCCCAAATAATCTGGCACCGACCACATCCACTTTGGCAACGATGGCCATGGGTGATGCGCTCGCGGTGGCGTTAATCGAAGCCCTGCAGTTCAAACCT
Source organism: Pseudomonas sp. S60 (assembly GCF_016647865.1). Lineage (NCBI taxonomy): Bacteria > Pseudomonadati > Pseudomonadota > Gammaproteobacteria > Pseudomonadales > Pseudomonadaceae > Pseudomonas > Pseudomonas sp. S60. The sequence goes on from NZ_JACVVH010000045.1 coordinate 19,845, forward strand.
ATGGATTTTGCACGTTACCACCCCGGGGGTAGCCTTGGCCGTAAACTGCTCACCCGGGTAAAAGATGTGATGCACTCACCGGCCCCGGTTGTAACGCGGGTTACCGGATTCCACGATTGCCTGTTGGTGATGACGCGTAGTCGTCTTGGCTTGGCTGTTGTATTGGAAGGGGATCAGTTGGTGGGTATCGTGACTGACGGTGACCTGCGCCGTGCGCTGCTGGAAAACCAAGGCGTCACTCAGGAAACCGTCGCGCAGTTCATGACCGGGAAGCCGCACACCATTCTCGAGAGCGCGCAGCTCTCCGAGGCGGAGGCTTACATGCTGGACAATAAGATCAGGGCTCTGGCGGTCACCAGCGCGGAGGGTGCAGTAGTAGGCGTGGTCGAAATCTTCGATTAGTCGTTATCTCGACCACACCAAGTGATCACTTCAATCGAAGTGCTCTGCCTTGCTCAACGATACGCCCAAGCAATCCTTAGCGGAGAGCGAGGGCGTGTAATCGATAGGCCATTCGATCGCGATTTCCGGATCATCCCAAGCGATGCAGCGCTCGCTTTGTGGTGAGTAGAAGTCGGTTGTCTTGTAGAGAAACTCTGCCGTCTCGCTCAGCGTGACGAAACCGTGGGCAAACCCTGGCGGGATCCACAACTGGTTATGGTTTTGCGCGGACAACACAGCGCCCACCCATTTACCGAAGGTAGGCGATGAACGGCGGATATCAACCGCGACATCAAATACCTCACCCTGCACCACGCGCACCAGCTTGCCCTGAGCATGGGGCGGCAACTGATAGTGCAAGCCGCGCAGCACGCCCTTTGTCGAGCGGGAGTGGTTGTCTTGCACAAATGCTGCTTGCTGGCCGGTTATTTCGCTGAACGCGCGCGCGTTGAAGCTCTCGTAGAAAAAACCTCGCTCATCACCGAACACCGTTGGCGTGAACAGAAAAACGTCGGGGATGGCCAAAGGTATCGCTTTCATTAGAAGACCTTCTCTTTAAGCAGATTTTTCAGGTACTGGCCGTAGCCGTTCTTGAGCAGTGGCTGTGCCAGACGCTCAAGCTGCTCGGCATTGATCCAGCCGGCGCGATAGCAGATTTCTTCCGGGCAAGCGACTTTGAGGCCCTGGCGGCGTTCCATGGTTGCGATGTATTGGCTAGCGTCCAGTAAGCTGTCGTGGGTGCCGGTGTCCAACCATGCGTAACCACGGCCCATGATCTCGACATGCAGTTGCTCTTGCTGCAGGTAGAGATTATTCAGATCGGTAATTTCAAGCTCGCCCCGTGCGGACGGTTTCAAGTCACGGGCCAGGTCGACAACCTGGTTGTCGTAGAAGTAAAGGCCGGTCACTGCGTAGCTGGATTTCGGTACGGCGGGCTTTTCTTCGAGCGACAGCACACGACCCGTCTCGTCGAATTCCGCTACACCGTAACGTTCAGGATCCTGCACATGGTAGGCGAATACCGAAGCACCCGCGTTGCGCTTACCAGCGTTCAGCAGCAGCGACTGGAAATCGTGACCGTAGAAAATGTTATCGCCCAGCACCAGTGCCGAGGGATCGTTGCCGATGAAGTCAGCCCCGATGGTAAATGCCTGCGCCAGGCCATCCGGGCTCGGCTGCACGGCGTAAGTCAGATTGATGCCCCACTTGCTGCCGTCGCCAAGAAGCTGCTCGAAACGCGGCGTGTCTTGCGGGGTGGAGATGATGAGAATGTCGCGAATACCTGCCAGCAGCAAAGTGCCCAGCGGGTAATAGATCATTGGCTTGTCATAAACAGGCAGGAGCTGCTTCGAAACAGAAAGCGTTGCTGGGTGCAGACGCGTTCCGGAACCACCAGCCAGAATGATCCCTTTACGATTGGTTGTGTTCATTTGTTCAGAGCTTCCATGAGCATACGGGTGACACCACTTTGCCAGTCAGGCAAGTGCAGCGTGAACGAGTTGCAAAGCTTGGCGGTATCCAAGCGTGAATTCAACGGGCGACTGGCCGGGGTAGGATATTCGGTAGTAGCAATCGGATTCACGGCTTCGACCATGAGATCTTCGCCATGATTCCGCGCGAACTCAATAACATAGCTGGCGTAGGCATGCCATGTTGTTTCGCCCGACGGAGCCAGGTGGTAGACCCCAGCCAGATCCGGCTTGTGCCACGCCTGCTGCAGCGCCAATACGGCCACATCCGCAAGCAGATCTGCGCCCGTAGGCACACCGACCTGATCCGCGATGACATTAAGCATTGGACGGTCCTTGGCCAACCGCAGCATGGTCTTGGCGAAGTTGTTACCTCGCGCAGCGTACACCCAGCTGGTGCGGAAAATCAGATGCTTGCAGCCCGAAGCCTGTATCAGTTGTTCGCCCTCGAGCTTGGTCGCGCCGTAATAGTTGACCGGCGCAACGCTGTCGGTTTCGCGCCACGGGGTAGTGCCTGTGCCGTCGAAAACGTAGTCGGTTGAGTAGTGAACCAACCATGCATCCAGACGCTTGGCTTCTTCCGCCATTACCTGGCTAGCCAACGCGTTCACAGTATGGGCAGTCTTGCGTTCGCTCTCAGCTTTATCCACTGCCGTGTAGGCGGCCGCGTTGACAATCACTTGTGGCGATACAGCGCTAATGGCGGTCCGAAGGCTGTCGAGATCTGACAAATCACCTTTCAGTTCACCATAGGGTGTGGAGGCTGGGTGGCGGTCGAGTGCTACAACCTCACCGAGGACGCTCAGCGCGCGCTGCAGCTCCCAGCCTACCTGACCATTTTTACCGAGCAGCAGAATTTTCATGCTTGGCCTGTACGCGTGGCGTAGTTATTGTCAATCCATTGCTGGTAGCTACCGCTTTTGACGTGTGCAACCCACTCAGGGTTGTCCAGGTACCATTGAACGGTCTTGCGAATGCCCGATTCGAAGGTTTCTTCCGGGACCCAACCTAGTTCGCGCTGGATTTTGCTCGCGTCGATTGCATAACGCAGATCGTGGCCTGGGCGATCTTGAACGTAGGTCAGCAGTTCAACATGGGGGCGGAATTTGGAGTCAGGGCGCAGTTCGTCAAGCAGTGAGCACACCGTGCGCACCACCTCGATGTTCTGTTTCTCGTTGTGGCCGCCGATATTATAGGTTTCACCTACCTTACCCTCGGTCACCACTTTATAGAGTGCACGGGCGTGATCTTCAACGTACAGCCAGTCGCGGATCTGATCGCCTTTGCCGTAGATAGGCAGCGGTTTGCCTTCCAGGGCGTTCAAAATCACCAGCGGGATCAGCTTTTCCGGGAAATGGAACGGTCCGTAATTGTTCGAGCAGTTGGTCACCAGCGTCGGCAGGCCGTAGGTGCGCGCCCAAGCGCGGACCAGGTGGTCCGAGCTGGCCTTACTGGCCGAGTAGGGCGAGCTTGGCTGGTAAGGGGTGGTTTCAGTGAAGAGGTCCTCTGGGCCTTCCAGGTCGCCGTAGACTTCGTCGGTGGAGATGTGGTGGAAACGGAAGGCAGCCTTGCGGTTATCCTCCAGCGAGCTCCAGTAACCACGCGCCGCTTCAAGCAATACGTAGGTGCCGAGGATGTTAGTCTGGATGAACTCTGAGGGGCCGGTGATTGACCGGTCGACGTGTGATTCAGCAGCAAGATGCATAACAGCGTCAGGCTGGTGCTCGCGGAAAACGCGGTCCAGCCCAGCGCGGTCACAGATGTCGATGCGCTCGAATGCATAGCGATCGCTGTGATCGACCGACTGAAGGGACTCCAAATTGCCTGCATACGTGAGCTTGTCCACGTTGACAACAGAGTCTGCGGTGTTGGAAATAATGTGTCGCACGACTGCCGAGCCAATGAAGCCGGCACCACCTGTTACTAAAATCTTCACGAGAGTTTTCTACCTTGACGTTCTGATAGGAAGTGAGAAACCCGGCGTATTCGATACGCATATGGCTTGTTTAAAAACAAATCGTGCCAAAGTATACCCGATCGGCGACTCACTTCGACAACGTCAGTAGCAGTCAATTCCGCTCGGTTAGCAACTAATCACGACACTGGCGCTATGCGTGGGTTCAGTCAGTACTGAGACGTTGCTTGCCAAGGGGGGTGACATCCATCAGGATTCACGACCCTGCCTCAAATTACGACGCCCGCCCCTGTGGCTGACGTCTTACCTGCTGTTTCGCCTAGGTGACAGGGCATTTGTAGATCAATCAGAAATCAACCTATCAGCACCTTTGTTGAGATCGCCCATGCGTATGTAGTCCATGAGAATGACAAGAGAGTAGGCGCATACGAAAAGAACAAAAAACTGACGTAAATTTGACGAGGGATGACAAGCTGTGCCAGAGAATTGCAGCTGTATCTAGGCCCAAAAAATGTTCTGAGATTGCTGGCTTAAACGTTGCCAGTTCTAGGAATGTAATGTATGTTGAAACTTTAAGGATTAGGTCAGGGTAGTAATGGAAATTTTTTATAAAAACGATGACGTAATCATTTCTAATAGTTTCTATGATAATGAACTCTTAGTAATATCTTTCTGTCCTCTGATTGATGAGAGGCAGACGATGACCAAAGACAGCGGGTTTGGTAAGGTTTTTTTTGAGAATAAAAAAATCTCCTGCATTTATGTGATACCTACTTGGAATCACTGGTATCAATACGAGTATATGAAAGACGCTCTTGAGATTGTGAGGGTTTTGGCTAAAGGATTTAAGAAAGTCGTTTTATACGGCGTGAGTATGGGTGGATATGGTGTTCTAAAATATGCAAATTATCTGAATGCCTGTGATGTGATTTCGATATCGCCTCAAGCTGCGGTAACCGGCCCGCAGTCTGAATTCGATACAAGATTTCTTCAGTTTTGGAATAAGATTAATCATAAATCTGACAGTTGGCATGCGGAACAGAATTTTCCGCTGAACATAACCATCTTCTATGACCGGTATCACTATGAAGACGGTCGTCATGCTCGTCTTATTTCACAGCATATAAGGCACGCCAAGCTCATTAGCTTACCATTCTCTGGTCATGAAGTCTTTGCAGTTCTAAATGAATCCGGCATTCTGTCTGATTTCGTCTTTTCGCTCCTAAGCGCAAATGCAAATCACGCAGAGCTGCTTTCAAAATACAGGCGAAATCGCGCAAAGTCAGGCGTGTCCTGGATGTATGCTGCGCGTAACTCACTCGCTAGAAACCGTGCAGACTCGGCTGGCCGGCTCTATAAGAAAGCGATAGACGTAATTGAATGGCGAAAGCTGAATGGCCTCACCATTGATGCAGCAAAGGCGAAGATGACGCTTCTTAGTTTCGTAGAGTACTGCTTCTCTACAAGAAACTATGCCCTGTTTTGTGATATGTATAGCCGCTTTTCCAATCGAAAGTTAATCAATGTTGATCTAACTGAGCATTATATCGAGTGCTGCTTGCTCAAAGGCGATGGTAGTGCCTTTGTCGCAGCTGTCCAAGCGCTGGACAAGTCTGGGAAGGTGAGGTCTTCCAAGGTAAAAAATCTAACAAAGCAAGCCATAGAGCGAAGTATTGCAACAGCTTCTGATTTTGGTTGATGGAAGCAAATGGGGCGTAAGGTTTATGATTGATAAGAAAAAGACGGGCTGTGGCATTCTGACATTCAATCGTCCTCAGTTGATGTTGAAATTGTACGAATCGCTACCGCAGGAGGTACTGGACGTTATATATGTCGTGAATGACGGCGGATGGTATGAGGATTTTAACGACATTCCCAAAAATCAAATTCATCATAATTCCAAAAATATCGGTGTTGGCAAGTCGAAAAATACTGCCTTGCAGTACTTGTTAGCGCAGGGGTGCGAGCATATTTTTTTAATAGAAGATGATATCTTTATTAGGGATTCAAGTGCTTTTGAGGCTTATGTCGAGGCATCGAGACGATCCGGCGTGCAACACCTGAATTTTAGTCAGCATGGTCGGATGAATAAAACCAGTGATGGTGCTCCGAAACCTATTGCAAGCGTGATATATGACGGGGTCGAAACAATTAGGCTGTATCGCCATTGCGTCGGTGCTTTTTCTTATTACTCCAGGCGTTCACTCACTGAGTGTGGTCTTATGGATGTTAACTACCATAATGCCTTTGAACATGTCGATCATACATTGAATATTATAAACGGTTCCATGCATCCGCCGTTTTGGTATTTCGCGGATATAGTCGATTCTGAGCAATATATAGGGGATGAGGAATGGAGCTTGGAGCAGTCCACGATCAGTACAAGCGAGCGTCATCAGTATTACGTCGCCGAGGCAGTGAAAATATTTACTGGTAAGCACGGCTGCGCACCAAGCGAGTTTCCCGTTGCTTCTGAAGCTGAGGTGCGTGAAAGCTTGGTGCGTATAAAAAAATTGTATGGAGCAACGAGCGAGATGGGTACTTCGAAGGCAGGTGGGGTAATGGAATTATTAATATGACATCGAAAGCACTGCTATGACTACCGTTCGTCCTCCCCGAAGTACATTTCTTAACTTGGGTGAAGCGCATCACTCAATCCGAGCTCAGTGCCTTCTTTGCTTAGGCAAGCCAGATGGGCTTTGCATCCCACCTAGCTTGCTTAGCGCGCTCACAGTATCGCTAACACATTTCTAATAGGGTTGCGATGCTGAGGGCCGGCAAGAATTTGGCTTATTGCCAAATCAAACCCCTCAACGCTAAAGCTGTGCAGTTTACCAGTTACAGGAACTTGGAATTCCGCTTGTTTAAGCTCATCTGGAGAGCTGAAGAAAACCGCGTGTTGAAGTGAGTTTGTCACATCCTCAAGTGATTTATTTCGATAAATGGCAAGAGGTATATTATACATTTCGTATTCAAGAATGCAGGTCGAAACCGTTGAGATACCTGCTTTCGCATGTTTTATCAGTTCTTCTGTTGTATCGATCGAATGGAAGTAAATCTCCCTGTCATGGCCATAGCGTAGAAGGTTGGAGGGTTTAGCGTCCAGCATATAATGGATCAAATTCTGTTTGTTAAGCTCTGCTGGGTGAGCAGCCCATATATACAGATTTTGCGGATTGGCTCTCGCTAGTTCGAATAAAGCCTGTGCAAGGGTGCGCTGGTCCTCAAAATTATAGAGGTACCAATTTGTGTTTGTTGTGATAACTGTGTAATCAGGTACAACAGGGGAGTGTATCTTTTTTAGAGAAACTTCTCGGCAACGCGGGTAACCCACTTCGGCATTGTCGAACCAACTCAATTGATGATCGGCGAAAGAGGGAACCGGGAAACCTGCGCCTAGCGTATGTGACGCGGTATTGACAAATACTGAGTCGTCCGACAGATTGAATCCAATCTGGAATAGCCCGTGTGGTACCTCAATGATGGGCATATTCATCACTGCACAGGCTTTCAAAACCGACAAGATATCTGGATTCAGCACGGGGCTGATGTGTCCGACGGTAGTAATAGCGGCAGAAAAAATACCGACGAGCATGATTGCCGATTTTGCGTCTGATGTAATTTTGATATTTGAGGGAAGATTATAGTCAGTGGCTAAGTTGTAATCACGCTGCGGTGAGTTGTTATATATCAGATAATCAAATTTCGAGCCCGTGGCGGAAAGAATTGCAAGTTCCACCTGGGAGAAATTGTTGGTGATATAAAGAATCGTCTGTTTCGAGATTTTTCGATGAGGCGTATAGGATTTGATTGGAGTGCTCATTTTTCACCTACTACATGTTCTTTGATTACTGATTCCCTTGCTTTTAAAGATACACGGTGCAGGATCTTTGGATCTTTCACAAGCTTTTCCAACTGGGCAAACCACTCGCTTTGAGATTCGCAAAGCCATCCGTTTACACCATGGGTTATCGCCGCTTTGAATTCGTCACGAGGACTGGCGATAACAGGCACACCTTGAGAACCGCATTCGATAAACTTAATGTTTGACTTTGCGTTATTGAAAACAGTATTTTCCAGTGGGGCAAGCGCGATGTCATGCTGCGAAATGACGTTGAGCATCTCATTAAAATCGACGCGGGAAATGGTTTTAACAGATGGGTTGAAAATTTCGATGGGTGCTGAGTGACTTCCAGTGTTGCCTAAAAATGTAATTTCGAAGCGATCAGGATAAAGTTGGGCTAATTTAACCAGAGGCCCCTGAGCGATCGAGTAATCTTTCTTATGCGTTGCTGTACCGGATAGATAAAGGATCTTTAGCTTCCGGCTAGGCAAATCGCTCAGTCTAACGACGCAATCTTGTTTGGCGCGTACCATACTCGCCACAATTTGGTTCTTATGAACCTCTATAGGCTTTGACAAATGACGCATGGCTTTTGCAATGAGCTCCGTGCTACAACGGAAGCCGTCTGCGTATAGCAGGAAGGCGGATTTCCCCATAATGTTGTTTCTTGCAGCGTCGACAGATCGGCCGTCGCTTGATCTGACATGTCCTAGATATTCGGCATGCTCAGGTACTAAGAGATCATCGTAGTCAAGGATGACCTTGACCCCAATATTCTTTGCAAGTTCGATGAGGTACAGAGAGGTTTCATTATGTTCAGGTCGGGAGAATATCAATTCTTTGCAATTGAAGATCGCGCGAACAAGCTTTAAGATTTCAGTTTTTCCGTGATAAACGAGATTCTTTTTCAGTTTCTTAGATTGAAAGAGGCATCGGTATACAAACGATCCATCACGACGTGGGGCGCTCGATAGAAATAGCGTGGCTTCGTGATCGATATTGAATTCTTGAGTGTTGCTCAATAGCCCAGGTCGTTTGAGTTCGCGGGATTCGTTACAGCCATAGGTAAAGTAATGGTCAGCAGCCAGCATGCCGCTGTGTTGAACGTCTGGATACTTGTCAAAATATTTTTGCTGATTGATGATGCATCGGTAAATATAATCAGGTTCTAAGTCCTGTCTGTCGCGCATTAGTTGCTCGACAAACTTTTTATTTGGGTCGAGCGAGGGTATAAATTTCAAGGATTTCACTTTTGCGGCAACGTTTGCAACCTGTGGGGCCACTTGTTCGAGCTTGGGGGGCTCGCTATTCGCAGTGCGGGCATCTTTAAGTGCGCCGGACACGCTAGACGACTTGGACTGCAAGGGACTTGATGTTTTCTTGATTGTCACGATTAATCCTTTGCCCTGGCGGCTGAGTTAGTTGTGAAAAAAAATCGTACGCTTTCCCGGCTCTTTATGGCACATCTCGGTGGCAGTGCCAGCGCCCCATAAGGACCGCTCAAGTAGTCTAGGGATATCGACGGGTTATAGAAAGGGTCGCAGAAGCTTACATCTGTCCACCTTTCTATATATGTTTTTTGCTCTCTGGCTGCACGTGCCTTTTTCTCAGGTGTGCCGTCCTTACCCCTACTCGCTGACTCCGCATGAATCAGCTGTGCAAACGCACTCCAGATTGCATGAAAGCCTTTTTGCTGAATTCGCAGGCATAGATCTACGTCGTTAAACGCGACCGGGAACGCTCTCTCATCCAATCCGCCTACCGAATCAAAAACTGACTTGTGTAGTAGCAAGCATGCTGCTGTTACAGCACTTTGCCGGCGGGTAATTTGGTTCATGCCCAGATAGCCGGCATCTCGCTGGTCCAAATTGTTGCCGTTGTGCGCCGCCAGACCGTTGACTCCAACTGTAACACCCCCGTGTTGCACCATTCTATTCGGCCAAAGCAACTTTGCGCCAACAGCGCCAACCCCAGGTCGGAGTACCTGTGCAACCATCTCCCTCAACCAACCTGCTTCGATGATTTCGATATCGTTGTTCACAAGTCCGATCAGCCCGCCAGTCGCGACGCTTGCTGCACGGTTGTTGATTGTCGAGTAATTGAACGGATAGGGATGGGGGAGAACGGTTACTCCGCGCGTGGTCAGTTCGGTCAGATAGGTCAGGGTTTGCGGGTCGCTGGACTCGTTATCAACGACAATGATTTCCAGATTGGGGTAATCCGTATCGTTCAGCAGCCCTTCGATGCAGGCATGGAGCAGCTTGTACTGATCCCGTGTCGGCACGATAAGGCTGACCCGGGGTAGCCGCGCAGGCAGTGGCCAGTGGGCTCTCAACAGTGCCGGATAGTCAGTTACTTGGCTCACCGTGGCGCCAGGGGCCAACTGCTGGCACAACCATTCAACTGCTTGCAGACGCTGTAGGGATGGCTGGGCTTGCTCCGGGCTAGCGGGGGTGTTTGCGGCGCGGTGGTAAAGAACGCGGGGGAGGTGAGTAACGCGTTCTGCGGATTTTTCCGTGGCCAATGCGATGCCGGCTGTCAGGTCGTCCCAATTTATGAGCGTGTCGGTTCCACGGGCCCTAAGCAGCGCCAAGGCTTGTTTGACGATACTCGCGCCGTAAATCGCCCCAGGGGTGAAGATATCGGCACCGATGAACAGGTCGATATCCCACACAGGTTTTAGCCACGGGAAGCTGCGCTCGCCCTGCGGGCCGTCGCGGTCGCAGTCGGCAAATGCCCATGCGCTGCCATCGTCGAGCAAGGCACTCAGGTGCGCCAGAGCCAGCGACGCCAGACGGTCTCCCGCCCACACAGGCAAGATACGATCGCAGCCGTCTTCGAGTAGTTGAGCCAGCGCGGGCAACAGATTACCAGAGCCGGCAATGGCCACTAGTGGCTCGCTGGTATCGAATGCCTGTAGGCTTTCAAGGCTTATTTGTTCCCGTGCAACATCGCCATCGCTTAGCAGCAGCACACCCAACTTGCCTTGCAGTTGCGGGACCGGAAGGGAATCGAGACGTTGGAATGCTTCGAACCATTGCGGGTAGTGATGCCAGCCTGCGCTTTTCGGCAGGCGCATGGTTTGGTCCTTGGCCACCTCAGTCAGCAGGGCCAGCGTTGCGGCGTCGTGTGCCGGATCCAATTTTTGGAGCAGCCCTTCTACACCCTCTGGCCAGCAGCACAAGCGAATAGGGCTACCTGCTAGTGGCTGGCCAAGGTCGTTGATGATTTCCAGCACATGCACCTTGCCATCGGCCAATTCCCAAGGCAGGTCGATGGAGAAGCCATGGTCGCTGGTGGCGCGGTACGCCAAAGCCTGGTTGTGCTCATTACACACGGCCCGACCAACCACATGCTCGCCCTCCCGAACCGTAACCTCCACGTGTCGATCAGGTGCCTTCGGGTCCCAGCACCAACCTCCGACACGCAGGCCACCCGTATGCCAGACCTGGGACGCAATCGAGGCGCTGTCCTCACTAGGAGCTGCCGGGAGCGACAATTGCCCTTCCAACACGAATGCCTGGTTGGCGATGTGTACGGTGATCAACCGTGCGTCATCAAGCCAGCGCTGACGCAATTGCACGGCAAAGCCATGGTACTGGTCGCCCGCTGGGGCGTTGGGCTCATATTGGTCGGCGCGTCCTAGGGCAACGCTCGCCCCATCGATGAACACCTCGATGACAGGGCGTTGTTCCGGCTGCGTGTTGTCCATTGCCCAGCCGTGCAGTACATCCCCCTGAAGACCAAGAATGGCGCCACTGAAGGCGGGTAGGGTGACGGGCTGAGCCGTTTGCGGTTGATCCAGAAGGTGTTCGGTCATCGGGCCAGGCTCGGGGTGAAAGGCAAAGAGGTAAGGGCAGCGGCCCCTGTTTCGTTTGCCAGCAAATTGGAGGGGGCGAACAGCGGTATACCCAGCTGGGCTGCCAAGCCAGGGGCCGCCCAGTCGCTGCCAGGGTTTTCAGCCAGGCTGAGCACAGCATCACATCCCGCGGCTTGGGCTCGCTCGGCCAAGGTGAAGCCATCCAGGTCGGGTAGTACATGAACGGTTCCGCTGGCTTGGAACTGTTTGAGCAAAGGGCCATCGCTTGGTGCAACCAGGCGGGTGGACAATTTCGTGCGCTTGATATGCCTTGCAACCTCCAGCCAGCGGTGGGCAATGGTTGCATCGCGCAGGTTGTCACCAATTACGAGCGACTGAGGCAGATGTGATGGGAAAGCGCTTGGTACCGTGGCGACCCTGGTTGTCAGCTTGGCATCGGGCAGCGAATTGCTGTAACTGGGCCGCAACGCTGACCACGGCAACTGAACGTTCGCAGCCTTGTGCGCAAAACGCTGCCAGTCATAACCGCTGCGTTGATCGAGCAGGCGGTCGTCGCTGCACTGGATGCTATACGGAATGGCCAGCATAGCCGGCAGGTCACATAAGCTCAGCGGGCAGCGGGCGAGATTCTGGAATACGATTGCCTGCATGGGTAGCTGCCGCAGGCATTCGACCAAACGATTGAAATCGTCTGGCAGTTCGAATTCCAAATTCAACGTCAGAGGGTGCAGCGGGGCAGTAAGCAATACATACCGACGGTGGCTGGTCTGGTGATAAGCAAGGCTGAAGTCGGCATCGTTACTGGAGCCATCGTGAACGTAGAGCGTTGTGTCCACCCCAGCCTGCCAGCTCAACCTTTGCTCGTTCGCCGGTTTGCTTGCCAAGTGCTCAAGGCGCGCACGTTGTAGCGCTTGGCGGGCAGGCTTAATAGGGTCGCGCAGGCAAAATGCTTTGTAGCGGCTGGATGCATCGGGGTACCGTTTGCGCAATGTTGCGTTGTTCACCGCCACACGCATTACTTTCTCGGCACCAAACGAAATACCGCCCTGGTGCGCCACAAATACGTTAGGCGCCCCCATGTGGCGCCAGCCGTGGCTACGGGCTCGCAGGCACCAGTCGGTTTCTTCACCGTAGCCCCGCGCCAGGTGTACTTCGTCCAGGTAGCCTACCTGGTCCAGTGCAGCCCGCTTGATGTACAGGCAAAAGCCGCAGCCTGTTTCGATTTCGATGGGTGGGCTGGCCACCTGTCGAGCGAGTTCATCCAGTTCGGCCTGGGCCTTGGCGCTGGGCATCTCATGGCAGATCTGGCTACGGGGGAAGCTCATCAACTCGCCATTATTGGTGAATGGCGTTACCGACGCGATGCGTTCGTCGCTATAAGCCACTTCACGCAACCGATCCAGCCAGGCGCCATGCACACGGGTATCAGCGTTAAGCCACACCACGTCTTTGCTCGGGCTAAGTGCCATGGCGCGGTTCATGGTACGGATGAAACCGAGGTTCACCGCGTTGTTGATCAACGTGATCTTGCCCTTGGCAGCAAGCACCTTGAGTGCCTTGGCCAGCGCAGGGACGGGCGTCTTGTCTTCGATGACCACTAGGCGATGCGGGGTGCGGTTCAGCTTGCGAGCGTCCAGCGCGCTGTTGATGCACTCCAGGGTTTCCTCAAGGCCGTTGTAGACCGGAATCAGGACGTCCACTGGGTTGTTTTCGCCGCCACCTACGCTGGCAGGTGGAACGAAGACCGGCATTGCGTAAACCGGGCTGCCAAGCAGGGGCGTGCCGTTGGCAAACTGAAGGTGCACCGCCGGAGTGGGGTTCGGCACGCTCACCCGCAATCCGCCGTGGGTAGCCGGCAGCCCCGCAGCGCTAAGCAGCGGATGGCTGGCGCTAGCAGTCGCGTTGATGTGAGCGCCATTGGCTTCGATCTGCAGCGCTGCGGGCACGTGCAGATTCTGCAAGTCGATCGCCCAGCCCTGGATTTCCTTTTGTTCCGGGAGATAGCGCACAACACCAATGGTGCCTGGAGCGTCGGTCTGCGCCGACAGCAGCTTGAGTACCAACCCAAGCTCTTTACCAGTATGGATATCGGGCAAGTGGGCCAGAATCATGCGCCGCAACTCAGCAGGCGTTTCGGACCGGCTACGGGCCTCCCAAAGGGTCAGCCGCAGGGCGAGATCGTTGGGTTGCAGTTTCCAGGCATTCGTAAGGTAGCGCGTGGCCATCTCACATTGGTCTCGTGCCAGAAGGCTGCGCCCCACCAGGGCGTGAACATCGGCCCGTTCGGGCAATGCCTTGGCGGCATTGGCAAAAAATAAAAAAGCCAGCTCGGGCGTCTGCGGCAACGCCGCGATGCCTTTCCATACGAGTGCTTCGCCCCGGTACTCGGGAATCTGCAACGCACGTTCGAGTGCAGTTGCCGCCGCGTCGTGCTCGTTGGCCTGACGGTGGCGGTGGAAGATGTCCATGAGCGTCTCTCGCCCATGGTCGAGTTGTCTGGACATAAGCTTGGCTTGGCTACAGATAATAAAAAGAGGGGCGACCCGAAAGCCGCCCCCTTGCACATACCCCCGGCCTTGCGGCCGGGCATACGCTTCGCTACGACAGGGCTAGTTACACCTGGCCGTGCAGCACAACGACGTTGTCGATGTGAGCGATGGCTTCGTTGGAGCCAACGATGCCCAGGGCCACGTCGGCGTGAGTGCCGCCGTTGTCCAGGACAGCTTCCCAAGCAGCTTTGCCAGTTGCATCAGCTTCGCGGCCCAGTGCGGACTGGTACAGGGAGTCGATGAAGTCGCTGTTGGACTTCTGAGCAGCCTCAGCCGAGCCAACGATGCCAGCAGCCACTTCGGCACGGCTGGTGCCGTTGAACAGCTGGGATACCCAAGCGTCCAGGCCTTCTTGTTCAACTTCACGGCCCAGTACGTTCTCGTACAGTTCGCGGACGAAGTCACCGTTGGACTGATCCAGCTGGATAGCCTCGTTGGACAGAGCGATACCAGCCGCTACGTCGTTCAGAGTGCCGCCATTGGCCAGTACGGCCTGCCATGCAGTCGAGCCATCGGCATCAGCAGCGCGGCCCAGGATAGCCTGGTACAGCTCGTTGATGTCTTGGGCCGAAGCAGCGCCAGCGAACTCAGCCGAGTTCAGGAACTGGTTGGCGATGTCGGTCAGCGAAGTACCTTCGCTTACCAGGCCGGTGAAGTCTTTGGCGCCGGTAGCGTCAGCGTCACGACCCAGGATGCCTTGGTACAGGCGCAGGGCAGCAGCTTCTTCGTCGCTGTGAGCCAGTGCTACGGTTTCGGTGGTGTCACCGTTCACGAAGGTCAGGAACTCAGCGTCGGTGATCGAGGCAGTTTGGTTGCCGGTCAGGTTGACGTTGTAGTTGTTGCCAACGGTGAAGGTGTAGTCATCACGCGAGCCGTCCAGCTGCACGATGTCGTAGCCAGCGCCGGCCTTGACGATGTCAGCGTGGTTGCTGCCGCTCAGGATGATGGTGTCATCGCCCGAACCGGTGGTGATGTTGTTGTTGCCGTTGCCAGCGATAACGGTGTTGTTACCGTTGCCAGTCACGATGGTGTCGTTGCCGTCGCCAGCATCGATCAGGGTGTTCTGGTCGCCTTTGACGGTGATCACGTCGTCGCCGTTACCGGTAGCAACTACCAGTTCGATGGCCGAGGTGTCGACAGCGGCTGGGGCAATGGCAGCAGCCAGGGTTTGAACGTCGCCAGCGGCAGTTTGACCTTGCAGGTCAACAACCAGGTTGGCATCGCTCTGCAGCACGTAAGCGCTGACGCCAGCAGCTTCTGCAGCGGACAGGTCAACAGAAACCTGGTCGCCTTTGGCGCCTTCGACTTCGCCCAGGACGATGTCGGCAGTGCCGGTGGTTGGCAGCTGAACGGTGTTGCCGGTGATGCCGGCGATGCCGACGGTGTCAACGGTGTCCAGGTTCAGCAGGCTGTTGATGGCCGCCAGGGTGGTGTTGGACAGGTTGGCGCTGTCTGCGCTCAGGGTAGCTTGCAGATCGCTGCTCGATTGAGGGCTATCGTATTGCATGATGTCTTCCTGTTACTTCAAGCCGTTTGGCCTGCTGCAATAGTATTCTGCTGTGACGCAGAGTTTTCCCACGGAGACTTAAGGCGGGCAGCGTTCATCTTCGTTACGGGGGTTACGGCGAGGTGCAACGCCACCAGCGGCTCATTGCCGGTGGGGCCGTGCATCATCTGATTGGTGACCAGGCGCTGAGGTTCCGCACTTCCAAATGCGAGCAGGCCGGTTAATTCGTAGTGCTTGCGCAGGGGGCCTACCAGGCTGAAGCCTACGCATATCAGGGGCAGGCCCTGGCCACGGGCACCCACGGTGGTGCCGGTGGATACATTGCGGCTGGGGCCGGAGCCGGCCACCATGCAGGTATAAAGCAGGTCGACCCCGGCAGGCTTGTTCGGCAGGTCGATTGCAAAGCATTCGATAAATTCGTTGCTGTTAGGTGCCCCCACATAGCCATGCGCAGACTCAACTTCGCCCGATTGCTGCATGTGTGCAGTAATAGTAACGGGAAGCGGGGTAGCGTCGGTGGGGAGCGCCTGGGCGGGTTCGGTGGCAACCACGGCGAACGTACGCATGATGGCCGGCGAGGTGTCGATGCGATCAATGCGCAGGTCAACCGGGTCAATCACTGCGTCGAACATGTGGTATTCAGTGATCAGCACAGTAGTTACGCCGGCTTTCACGCGCGCAACGATGGTGTCGCCCAGCTTGGTCAGCATGTTCTTGCTGACGCCTTCGGCGGGGAAGAAATCGATAGAGCCTTTGCCCAGGGGCGCTTGCTGCAGGGCGATGCAAACGGGCTTGTCTGCCGGGGGCTGCGAGGCGTACCTGAAGATGTACATGCCCGGTTCGAGCAGTGTGACCCGAGAGCTGATTTTCAAGCCATCAAGGGTGTGCGAAGGCATAGACATGGCGTTGTTAAGCTCCTTTTAAGCAGTGACACTGGTAGCTAACGTGCTCAAACCCGTGCATACACTAAACGGCCATTGAAGGCTCCCTGCGAGAGGCGAAGATGCCGCCCGGGGGAGGGGATGTCAACCAAGAAATCTAAAAAAAATTTCATATGTGTGCGGAACTTAGCTATAACCGCGGTGATCGGTAGCGCAGTTCTGGCTATACCTGATCGTTTCGGTTGGAGAGTTTGGCGCTCCAAAAAGTTCTACGGAGTCAGAGCATTATCTTGAGGGGGTGGTTTTTTTCTGGTGATCGTGGTTTTTTTGGCGCCGGTTTTCCTCGGCTCTGGCAGCTGCCGCCGTTTGTCGCTTGGTCACCGTTTAGTCGTAGTTGGGAAGCCATAACAACCCTGTTCGGCAAATTTCATCTAAAAGGTGCAGTTCGTCGCTGAACGAAGTGGCCAGGGGAACAATCTGACACGCTGCCCTCCCGGCCGGGTGGTACACTGCCCGCCGCTTTCGCCATTCTCAGTACGGACGCCATGAGTTATCAATCCGAAAACAATCTGCAAGCCGCCCTCAAAGCCTGCAAAAGCAGCTTCCTTTCGGTAGGCTTCTTCAGTTTCTTTGTCAACGCGCTGATGCTGGTGCCTACCTTTTTCATGATTCAGGTGTCTGGCCGCGTCGTTCCCTCCAGCAGTACGTCCACGCTCGTCATGCTCACCCTCATCATGACCCTATTGGTGATCACCATGGGTGCGCTGGAGTGGGTGAGGTCGCGGATTATGGTGCGCATCAGTAACCGCCTGGATGTTCTCTTAAGCCGTGATGTGTACAGGGCCAGCTTCAAGCGCGCACTTAACAGCGGTGGTGCTGACGCTACGGCTCAGTCGCTCAACGACCTTACCTCGTTACGGCAGTTCTTCACGGGCCCTGGGCTTTTCGCGTTTTTCGATGCGCCGTGGTTCCCGATTTATACTGTTGTCATGTTCCTGTTCCATCCGTGGTTCGGTTGGATGACATTAGGTTGCGGGTTGGTGTTGGCGGTGCTGGCGGTGGTAAACCACAAAGTGACAGGTAGCGCTCTGGCCACCGCCAACAAGGAAAACGTCGCGTCCAACGTGGTCACCACCAAAACGTTGCGCAATGCAGAAGTTATCGAGTCCATGGGCATGCTGGACACGCTAATGAACCGTTGGGCCAAGCGTCAGCGTAACATCATGCTTTTGCAGTCCGGTGCCAGCGATAAGGGTGGGATTGTCAGCTCTACGTCCAAGACGTTCCGTATCTGGTCCCAGTCCATAATGTTGGCGATCGGTGCTTATCTGGTGGTTACTCATCAAATCAACCCTGGGCTGTTGATGGCGGGCTCGCTGTTGCTGGGGCGTGCGCTGTCACCTATCGACCAGATGATCGGCAGCTGGAAGGGCTTCGTGGCCGCCAAGGTTCAGTATGACCGCCTCAATAAAGTAATGGACGACCTGAAAAATGAGCCTGAGCGTATGCCCCTGCCTGCGCCAGAAGGGCACATTCAGGTAGAGAACTTGGTAGTCGCCCCTCCTGGTGCCAAAGCAGCCGTAATCCGCAGTATCAGTTTCGTAGCACCTGCTGGGTCTATAGTCGGCGTCGTCGGCCCCAGCGCTGCTGGCAAGTCCACGCTGGTTCGTGCACTGATGGGCATCTGGCCACCGCAGCATGGCGTGGTACGTCTTGACGGCGCAGATATCGCCAGCTGGGACAAGCAGGAGCTTGGGCCGTATGTGGGCTATCTACCTCAGGATATTGAGCTGTTCGAAGGCAGCATTAGTGAAAACATCGCGCGCTTCGACAAGGTTGACCCCGACAAGGTCGTAAACGCGGCGCAGATGGCTGGCGTGCACGAGATGATTCTCATGCTGCCTGATGGCTACGACACGGTTATCGGTAGCGAAGGCGTAAACCTCTCGGGTGGGCAGCGCCAGCGCATCGGCCTGGCACGTGCAATTTATGGTAACCCGCGCCTGATTGTGCTCGATGAGCCTAACTCCAACCTCGACGATGTGGGGGAGCGTGCCCTTGGCGTTGCCCTGCAAAAGTTGAAAGAAACCGGAGCCACGGTATTTATCGTTTCGCACCGTCCCAACATCCTCACGCGTCTGGATCGCATCCTGGTAATGGCAGGCGGCACTATCTCGCTGTACGGTGAGCGCGATCGCGTCATTGCCGAGCTGGCTGCCCAGCAGGCCAAGGCGCAACAGCGCGTAGCTCCGCCGACAGGGCCGCAGCCGCCAGCAGCATCTTCTAATGCGCCCAGCTCTGCCCCACCTGCGGCACCGGCGCCTGCGCCTGCCCCTTCGACCAGCACTGGCGCGTGAAAGGATTTCTAGATGAGCAGTAAAGCAATTAGCACGTTCGACCACAATTTCGATGACATGCCCACCTCTGATCGGGGCATTCGTCGTATCGGCCTAACTATTGTGCTTATCACCTTCGGTATTTTCGGCGGCTGGGCAGCGTTGGCTCCGTTGAGCAATGCTGTGCATGGTTCAGGCGTCGTTACTGTGCAGAGCTACCGAAAGACCGTGCAGCACCTGGAAGGGGGCATCGTAAAAGAATTGCTCGCTCGTGAGGGTGACCTAGTCAAGAAAGGCGACCCACTGATTGTGCTGGACGAGTCCCAGCTCAGCGCCGAATACGAGTCCACCCGTAACCAGTTGATCGTGGCTAGGTATAAAGAAGCGCGGCTGCGCGCCGAACGTGATGGGCTGGATTCCATACCGCCGGTAACTATGGAAGGTACTGACTCTGATCGCGCCCAGGAAGCGATGGCGGGTGAGCAGCAGGTATTCATGGCGCGTCGCAATTCCCTGCAAGGTGAGATCTCGGTTAACCGCGAGCGCATTCAGCAGATGAAACAGCAAATTACTGGGCTGAACGACATGATCCGTACCAAAAGCGGGCTGGAAAAGTCCTATACCGGTGAAATCAAGCAGCTCAGGGAGCTTCTGGCCGAAGGTTTCGTAGATAACCAGCGCATGCTTGAACAGGAGCGCAAACTGGACATGCTCAAAACCGACGTTGCTGATCATCAGTCGAGTATTACCCAGACTAAACTGCAGATCGGCGAGACCGAACTGCAGATTGTCCAGTTGAAAAAGAAGTTTGATTCTGACGTGGCGAAGGAGCTGTCGGATGTCCAGGCACAGGTCTTCGATTTTCAGGAGAAAGAAGCCGCTCTGCGTGACCGCCTATCCCGTATCGTGATTCGAGCGCCAGAGAGCGGGATGGTGCTTGATATGAAGGTGCATACAATTGGCGGTGTTATTAGCGCGGCTACCCCCATCCTGGATATCGTACCAGCGCAGTCGGAACTTGTGGTGGAGGCCAAAGTAGCCACCCGCGATATCGATCGCTTGGAGCTGGGTAAGACCGCTGACATTCGCTTTACGGCGTTCAACCAAGCCACCACGCCAGTGATTGAGGGGAAGCTGGTTCGCATTTCAGCGGACAGCTTGACCGAAGAGCGTAGCGGCGACACCTACTATCTAGTGCGAGTGCAAGTGACTGAGGACGGTATGAAGAAGCTTGGCAGCCGCAAACTTCATCCCGGCATGCCGGCTGATGTCCTGATAAACGCCGGTGACCGCACCATGCTGCAATACCTGCTTAGACCTGCCCGAAATATGTTCGCCGAATCGCTAATCGAGGAATGATTGTGCTGCGTTTGCTACCTGGAATGCTGATGTGCATGGTCGCCTGGCAAGCTGTGGCCGCCGAAGGGAAGGTAACGGCCGGTGAGCAGCCGAAGGCAGTTTCGGCCTCGACTTATGCGCTGGACTTGGCGGGTCTGTATCGCGAGGCTCGCCTGGAAGACCCGAGGGTGCTCGCAGCCTACGCCCGCGCGCGCACCGCTACCGCTCAGCAGCGCGAAGCTCTCGGTCAGTTGCTGCCGCAGGTGTCGGCCAATGCGAACACAAGTCGCGTGCTTCGCAAAAACGAGGTCGATCGTGACATCTACAACAACGAAACCTACTCCCTGAGCCTTACCCAGTATCTGTACAACAAGCCGGCCTGGGAGCGTTACCAGAAGTCCAAAAGCGTCAACGAGCAAAAGGGCCAGCAGGCCGAAGACACGCTGGCCGAAGCGACAGTAGACCTCGCCAAGCGCTATTTCGTAGCCCTGGCAGCCGACGATGAGCTGGCCCTGGTCCAAGCCGAGCGCCGCGCCACCCAGAAAAACCTGGACCGTGTCAGCAGCATGTTCGACCGGCAGATGGCCAAGATCACCGACAAGCTGGACATGCAGGCGCGTGTAGACTTCCTGGCAGCCCAGGAAGTAGAAGCGCGCAACCAAGTGCAGGTGAGCCGTGAGGCGCTGGCCGAGATCGTTGGCCGGCCGATCGCCGAACCGCTCAGCCGTGTGCGTAACGATGTGGCGTTGCAGGCGCCCACGCGCCCACTGCAGCAGTGGATCACTCAGGCGGTTGAAGCCAACCCGTCTCTCAAAGCCTCCAAAAGCGGTGCCGAAGCGGCCATGGCTGCAGTGCGCGAAGGGAAGGGCGAACATTACCCGCAGCTGACGCTGAGCCTCAGCGCTCAGCAGAGCGACCAGGGCTACGACAATACCCAGGCCCCTCGCAGCGACAGCTACGTGGCCACGCTGGGTGTGAAAGTCCCGATCTATAGCGGTGGTTCCACTTCTGCCCGGGTGCGCGGCCTGTACGATGAGCAACTGGCAGCGGAAGAGCAGCTTGAAGGCGTACGCCGTCAGGTGGTGAAAGAAACCACCACTGCCTACCTCACCGCCCAGGCTGCTGTAGAGAAAATCCGCGCCAACCGCAACGCGCTGTCTTCTGCGCAGCAATCCAGCGTCGCGGCACAAAAGGCGTTCAGTTTCGGCGTTGTGAACGCGGTGGATGTGCTGACCAGCGTGCAGAACGAATTCAAGGCCCGGCGCGACCTGCTTAAAACCCAGTATGACTTCATCACCAACCTGTTCCTTTTGAACCGCTGGGCGGGGGAGTTGAATCAGGAAAGTGTGGATAACGTGAATGTGTGGCTGAGCCCGGTGCCGGAAACCAGCTTGCCCGGGGGCGATGTAGCTCGGTTGGATGCGCGCGCCAAGGGGTAAGCGCACACATGGCGCAGGCCTAATTGGCCCGAAAAAAACGTAGGAGCGAGCGCAGCTCGCGATGCGCCGCGCGGGCGGCGCTCGAT
>NZ_JACVVH010000046.1:0-40249 GCF_016647865.1 Pseudomonas sp. S60
GCCTGGACCCTGACGCGCCCATAGAATATGTGGAAAACGACGCCGGCCGTGGGGGGGGGGGGGGCGGGCCCGCCGGCCCCCCCCCCCCCCCCCCCCGACCTTATCCCCCTTCACCCGCCATGCGCCGCTCATGCTGGAACTTCCAGCGCACAAACAGCAACGCGGCAATGAACAGCCCCAGGCTGATCAGCACTTCGGCCCAGCCAAACACCGCCCGCCCCGGGTCGAACGCGGCCAGTACGCCCTTGATGAAGTAGATGTTCACCACGAAGCATGTCCAGGCATGGGCCCGTGCGCTGCCTAGCAGCATGCCGGGCAGCAGCAACAGCAACGGGATCAGCTCAATCGCCAGGATCACGCCGACTCGCGCGCCGTGGAGGTTGGCGAACCACAGGTTGTTCACCACCAGCAGGGCGATCAGGCCGAAGAACAGTGCCAGGCTCGTTGCCCGCGCCAGGCGCAGGCGCGGCGCCAGCCACTCCAGCGGCGGCAGCACCTTGGGCTTCCTAGCCACGCGCAGCCTCCAGGGCCTTGGCAGTGGTCGCCAGACGTTGGCCCAGGGCACGGCACAGGGCGATTTCGTGGGTGTCCAACTCGCGCTTGCCGTCGGCGCCAGCATGATGGCTGGCACCATAGGGGGTGCCACCGCCACGGGTTTCCAGCAGTGCCGACTCGCTGTAGGGCAGCCCCATCACCAGCATGCCGTGGTGCATCAGTGGCAGCATCATCGACAACAGGGTGGTCTCCTGGCCGCCGTGCAAGCTGGCGGTGGAGGTGAACACACCAGCAGGCTTGCCGACCAGTTCACCGCCCAGCCACAGGCTGCTGGTGCCATCGAGGAAGTATTTCAACGGTGCTGCCATGTTGCCGAAGCGGGTAGGGCTGCCCAGCACCAGGCCGGCGCAGTGGCGCAGGTCGTCCAGGGTGGCGTACAGGGCCCCGCTGGCTGGGATGTCGGGCGCTACCGCTTCGCACTCGGTAGAGATGGCCGGCACGGTGCGCAGGCGCGCCTCCAGGCCTGCCAGTTCGATGCCACGGGCGATATGCCGGGCCATCTCGCTGGTGGCGCCATGGCGGCTGTAATAGAGCACCAGGATGTAGGGTTCGCTCACGGCAAAATCTCCAGCACATGCTCAGGTGGGCGGCCGATCACGGCCTTGTCGCCGGCCACCAGAATGGGCCGCTCGATCAGCTTGGGGTGGCTGACCATGGCTTCGACCAGTTGTGCGTCGGTGAGCGCTGTGTTGGCCAGGTTCAGCTGTTTGTATTCGTCTTCGCCGGTGCGCAGAAGCCCGCGCGCGCCAATGCCCAGCTTGCCCAGTATGGCCCGCAAGGTGGCAGCATCGGGAGGCGTTTCCAGGTAGCGCACCACGGTGGGCGCCAGGCCGCGGGCCTCGAGCAGTCCCAGGGCGGCGCGGGATTTCGAGCAGCGCGGGTTATGATAGAGCGTCAGGTCGGTCATGTGGGGTCGCATCCAGCAGGGTGTGGCGGCTATTCTAACCGCAGCGACCGCCCCATTTGCTCTAAAACTCGAGAAGGATTGACCCATGGCAAGGCGTCTGGCAGCAGTACTGGCCATCACCGCAAGCTTGTTGCTCGGTGGTTGCGGTGCCGATTATGGCGTGGACCAACACGGTAATGCAGTGAAGGCCGAGCAGCTTGACGGCCACTGGCTGGTGCTCAACTACTGGGCAGAATGGTGCGGGCCGTGCCGTACCGAAATCCCTGAACTGAACGCTGCGGCCAAGCAGTGGGCGGCTGACGGTGTCAGGGTGGTGGGGGTGAACTTCGATGGCTTGCAGGGCCAGGACCTGAAGCAGGCAGCCGACACCCTGGGTATTGGTTTCACCGTACTGGCCCAGGACCCGGCCGAGCGTTATGACCTGCCACGCAGCGAGGCGCTGCCGGTGACCTACATCATCGATGACAAGGGCAAGGTGCGCGAGCAACTGCTGGGCGAGCAGACCTTGGAGGGCTTGCAGGCGAAGATCAAGGCGTTGAAGGGCGCGTAAATCGGGCGGGCCGCGCATTACCGAGCCGGCACGCGTGAGCACCGCTCAGCGTGCGGCCCACCACCCATCACCCTTCCTCGGGCCACAAGCGCAGCGGCTTGCCCTCGGCAGGCCACAGGCGCAGCTGGTCAACAGGGGACATGTCCCAGCGCTGGACTGTTTCCAGCGCCTGCAGGAAGCGCTTTTCCTGCTCCATCAAGGCGGGTGCGCACAGCTTGCGGGTTTTGCCCACATGGCCGAAGCTCAGGCGCTCGCCGTCAAGGGTGTAGGGTGCAAACCAGTGGTTGCACCCAGCGTTGCCGTAGGCACGGCCGTCGCTGGCCAGGGTCAGGGTCAGGTGGCTGTCGTCGATCAGTGGGCGCTCGCCGATCCACTCCAGCACATAGCTGCGCTCCTGTTGCAGCTTGGCAGGCTGTGCGGCGCAGCCCAGCAGGCCGGTGGCGATCAGCGCGCCGGTCAGCAGGTTTTTCACTGGGCAACCCCCTGGCAACGCGGGCACAGGTGCTTCTCGTCGCGGCTTACCCAGCCCAGCTCAGCGATACGGGCACTGGCAGCAGGCTGGCGGGCTTTCTTGCCCAGCTTGGCGTCCACGGCGAATTCGAAATCCAGTACTGCCGCGCAGCTGTTGCACTCGACCTGCCAGTTGAGGATTTCCAGTTCGTTGAACACTGGGCCGCTGGCCACGGCGACCCATTGACCGCGTGGGTTGATCAGGTGGCGTACGCTTTCGACGGCCAAGCGCATGGACAGGTCCTTGCTACCCTTGAGGGTCACCAGCAAGGTGTCGCCTTTGTGCATCGAGCCGCCGTTGCCTGTGACCTGATAACGGCCCGGCACCAATGCGCGGCACTCGATCAGGGTGTGTTGCGGGTTGAAAAGCGTGTAGCGAAAATCGTGTTCGACCATGGGTCCTCCAGAAATGCCGCGTATCCTAGCACTAACCCACCACCAGATTCTGCGGATTGCCCGCCGCCCAGCGGTTGATGTTTTCCAGCGTGGTCTCGGCAATGGCCGCCAGTGCCTCGCGGGTGAGAAAGGCCTGGTGGGCCGTGATGATCACGTTGGGGAACGTCAGCAGCCGCGCCAATACGTCATCCTGCAGCGGCAGGTCGGAGCGGTCCTCGAAAAACAGCTGGGCTTCTTCTTCATACACGTCCAGGCCCAGGTAACCGAGCTGGCCGCTTTTCAGCGCGTCGATCAGCGCTGGGGTGTCGACCAATGCGCCGCGCCCGGTATTGATGAGCATGGCGCCGTGCTGCAACTGCGCCAGGCTCTGGGCGTTGATCAGGTGGTGGGTGCCTTCGGTCAGCGGGCAGTGCAGGCTGATGATGTGGGCCTCGTGCAGCAGCTCGGGCAACGGTAGATACCGAGCGCCCAAGGCCAGTAGGTCAGGGTTGGGGTAGGGATCGTAGGCCAGCAACTGGCAGCCGAAACCGGCCATGATACGGGCAAAGGCGGCGCCGATCTGCCCGGTGCCAACCACGCCGACGGTTTTACCGTGCAGGTCGAAACCGGTCAGGCCATGCAGGGTAAAGTCTCCCTCACGGGTACGGTTATACGCGCGGTGCAGCCGGCGGTTCAGCGCCAATACCAGCGCTACCGCATGTTCGGCCACGGCGTGGGGCGAGTAGGCCGGCACACGTACCACGGCCAGGCCCAGGCGCCGTGCGGCGGCCAGGTCGACATGGTTGTAGCCGGCAGAGCGCAGGGCGATCAGGCGCGTGCCACCGCTTGCCAGGCGTTCGAGCACCGGCGCATCCAGCTCGTCATTGATGAATGCGCAAACCACCTCATACCCTTGTGCCAGGGTAGACGTGTCGAGGGTCAGGCGGGCGGGCTGGAAGTGCAGGTCCGCACCGTAATGCTGGGCGGCCCGCGAAAAACTCTCCTGATCGTAATGCTGGCAACTGAACAGCAGTGCACGCATGTCTGGCTCCTTGTGTGTCCGTGGCCAACGGCGTGGAATGCTGCCCGTCGGCAATTAACCTCAGCCGGTCGACCGGGCTTGTGCAGCCAGGCGAACGATTGCGCTGTCCAGTTCATCCAGGGCTTGGGTTGCCTGTGTACTGTCCTGCTTCAGCAAGGTTTCGCTGCGCTGGCAGGCCGCCCGTAGCTGCGGCACGCCGCAATAACGGGAGGCGCCGTTCAAACGGTGCACCTGTTCGATCAGCGCAGTGCGGTCCTGGGCATCGCGGGCAGCGCGTATGGCCCTGCGGTCATCATCCAGCGCGGCCAGCAGCATGCTCAGCATGTCTGCTGCCAGGTCTGCCTTGCCGGCCGCCAGGCGCAGGCCTTCTTCGTGGTCCAGCACCTTCAGTTCATCGGCGTTGGGTGGCAGCTCGGCCTGGGCCTGCTGGGGCGAACCCAGGCTGAGCCCGGTCCACTTCATCACCACCTGGGCCAGTTGTCGCTCGCTGATCGGCTTGGTCAGGTAGTCGTCCATGCCGGCGTGCAGCAGGGCGCGTTTTTCGTTGGCCATGGCGTGGGCGGTAAGGGCGACGATTGGCAGTGGGTTGCCACTCTGGGTGTTTTCCCACAGGCGAATCTGTTCGGTGCAGGCCCGGCCATCCATGCCGGGCATCTGCACGTCCATCAGCACCAGGTCGAAGGGTTGGTCCTGTACGGCCTGAACGGCAGCGTAGCCATTGTCGACCGCTACTACCCTGGCGCCCAGGTCCTCGAGCAGGGTCTGCACCAGCAGCAGGTTGGCCGCGTTGTCGTCCACGCAGAGAATCTTTGGCTGGTGCTGGCCGTGAAGTGGGCTGGTTTCATTTTGCGGCCGGCGCGGTTGCACCATCTCCAGCAGCAAGCGGCGCAGTTTGCGGGTGCAGGAGGGTTTGGACAGCAGTTGGCCGTGCCCGTTGGACAGGTAAGGGTGATACAGCGCTTGCTCGGTGGTGGGGCACAGCACCACGCACTGGCAGTGGTGGCGTTCGAGTTGCTGGTAGTACTCGCCCAGTTGCTCGGGCGAAAGGGTGCCCAGGTTGGCGCCCATCACCGCGAAGTCGAACGGCTGCCCCGCCTGGCTCGCGGCCTGCACTGCCTGCACCAGCTGATCGTAGGACGCGAACTGGCTGACGCTCAGCCCGCAGTCCTGCAACTGGTGGTCCAGTGCCTGGCGCGCCAGTTCATGGCCATCGACGATGGCGGCACGGCGGCCGAGCAAGGGTTGCAGCGGCAGCGCTTCGACATCGTCGTGGGCTTTGGGCAGGTTCAGGCTTATCCAGAACTGCGAGCCTTCCCCAGGCGTGCTGTCAACGCCAATTTCGCCGCCCATCTGCTCGATCAGGCGTTTGGAAATCACCAGGCCCAGGCCGGTACCGCCGGGTTGCCGGGCCAGTGAGTTGTCGGCCTGGCTGAAGGCCTGGAACAGGGTGCGCACATCCTGGGGCGACAACCCTATGCCGGTGTCCTGCACACTGATGCGCAACTGCGCGCTGTCTTCGTGTTCGTCTTCGAGCATGGCGCGGACCACGATCGTGCCTTCGCGGGTGAACTTGATGGCATTGCTGACCAGGTTGGTGAGGATCTGCTTGAGCCGCAGCGGGTCACCGATCAGCGACGATGGCGTATCCCGGTAGATAAGGCACAGCAGCTCCAGCTGTTTGGCGTGGGCGGCCGGGGCCAGGATGGTCAGGGTGTCCTGGATCAGGTCGCGCAGGTTGAACGGAATGCTGTCGAGCACCAGCTTGCCGGCCTCGATCTTGGAGAAGTCGAGAATCTCGTTGATGATGCCCAGCAAGTTGTCGGCAGATTTTTCGATGGTGTTCAGGTAGTCCACCTGGCGCGGCATCAGCTCGCTTTTCTGCAGCAGATGGGTGAAGCCCAGGATGCCATTGAGCGGGGTGCGGATTTCGTGGCTCATGTTGGCCAGGAACTCCGACTTGATCCTGCTGGCCTCCAGGGCCTCCTTGCGCGCCATGTCCAGTTCGATGTTCTGGATCTCGATGGTTTCAAGGTTTTGGCGTACGTCCTCGGTGGCCTGGTCGATGCTGTGCTGCAGCTCTTCATGGGCATTGTGCAGGGTTTCGGCCATGCGGTTGATGCCCCGGGCGAGTTCATCCAGTTCATGGCTGCCCATGGCCGGAAGGCGTTCTTCCAGGTGCCCGTCCTTGAGCTGGTTGACCGCATGCTTGATGCGTTCGATAGGGTGGTTGATGGCACGGCTCATGCGCAGTGCCAGCAGCCCGCTGAGTACCAGGCAGGCGAGGATCAGCAGCAGGGTGGTGAACAGGTTGCGGTAGCCCCGTAGCAGTGTGCCGTCGTGGGACAGTTCGATCTCTACCCAGCCCAGCAAGCGTTCGGCTTCGGCCGGCACCGCTTCAGTGGCCAGGTCACGATGGTGGCCGAAGACCGGCATCAGGTAACGGGTGGCGTCGTTGCCCGTGCGTTGCAGCAGCTGCGTGCCGCTGCCGCCGCTGGGGGGCTGGTTGAGCATGCTGGGGCCGGCGTGGGCCAGCCGTGTGCGGTCCGGGGCGAGAAAGGCGACGGCACGCACGTCGGGCTGCTCCAGGGTCTGGGCAGCGATGCGTTCAAGCTGCGCGGGCGCCGGCCGCGCCATGGCGGGTGCCGCCAAAGGCGCCAGTTGCTCGGCGAGCATCTTGCCGCGTTGCAGCAACTGCGTACGCAGGTCGCTTTGTTGCAGCCAGGTAAAGTAGCTGCCCAGTACCAGTGCCATCAGCCCGGCCGGCAGCAAGGCCAGCAGAAGCACCCGGCTGCGAATCCCCAAACGATCGAGCACACCGCCTCCTGTCATGTGCCTGGACACCGTCGTGTGTGACGGCCAAGGGGCGACGTTACTCCGCCTGCCAGGCTAATGCACCTGTTTAGTCGGTGTTTTTGCCTTCTGTGGCCAAGCTGCACGGGATGCAGTTGCCTGTCGTGTACGGGATGCTGAATAATCTGGCAATTGAGAATAAATTGCAGTTGCCAATGAATCTTGTAGCGACGCCCAGCCCCGCCATCCTCGCCATCGAAGACGACCCTGTACTGGGCGCCTACCTCCACGAGCAATTGCAGCGCGGCGGCTTTCAGGTCACCTGGTGCCGCAATGGCCTGGAGGGCCTGGAAACGGCCAGCCGCCGGGTCTTCGATGTCGTGCTGCTCGACATCCTGCTGCCCGGGCTCAACGGGCTGGAAGCCCTGACCCAGCTGCGCAGGCAGGGCGCCACGCCGGTCATCCTGATGTCGGCGCTGGGCGCCGAGGCTGACCGCATCGTCGGTTTCAAGCGTGGCGCGGACGACTACCTGCCCAAGCCGTTCAGCATGGACGAATTGCAGGTGCGTATCGAAGCGATCCTGCGCCGCGTGCGCCTGGAGCGCTGCCACCGGCCGCAGCTACAACATACGGATCGGGGCGAACTGGAGTTGGACGAGGCGCACCTGGACGTTCGCCTGGCCGGCTGCGCGGCGGGCCTGACACCCAGCGAATACCGGCTGCTGGAAATGCTGACCCGTAACCCCGATGAGGTGCTGAGCAAACCCTTCCTGTACCAACAGGTGCTGCAGCGGGGCTATTCGCAGCATGATCGTAGCCTCGACATGCACGTCAGCCAGCTGCGCCGCAAGCTCAAGGGCATCGGCTACGAAGGGCGGCAGATCCGTACCGTCTGGGGCAAAGGCTACGTGCTCAGCGCCCTTGAGGTGCAGTAGGCCGTGCTCGACCGGCACTCGCTGTTCTGGAAGCTTGCCATTCTGCTGGTGGGCTTCTGCCTGCTGATGATCGGGCTCAGCTTCACTTGGGGCCGGCATATGGAAACCCGCAACGCCTACCTCGACGAGCCTGCGCGTGCAGCGTTGCGCGCCTATGCAGCCGAGGCCGAGCACGCCTGGCGCAGCGGTGGGCGTGAGGGCCTGGACCGTTGGGTGGCGCAGATGCACCGGCGTGAGCACGGCTGGGTGGGTGTGCTGGATGCCAACTTGCGGCCGCTGGACAGCGCCACGCTCGATGCACAAGCCCTGCAGCGCCTGACCCGCCTGCGGGGGGTTGACTGGCCCATGAGCAGGCGCAGCGTCGACCAGCCGTGGATGCGTGTTCCGTTCCCGGGCGCAGCAGACCAGGCCATGCTGGTCATCGAGCTGCCACAGCGCTTCAACCCAGGCCAGTACCTGCTGCTGTGGCGCATCCTCACCAACGGTATCATCCCCGGGCTGTTCACCCTGCTGCTTTGCGTGGGCCTTTACCGCATGCTGATCGTGCCGCTGAACCAACTGCGCGAGCAGGCCAATGCCTGGCGTGCCGACCAGCTGTCGGCCCGCCTGGCACCACGCCTACTGGCCCGTCACGACGAACTGGGCGAACTGGCGCGGGCGTTCGACCAGATGGCTGAACGCTTGCAAGGCACCGTGGCTATCCAGCAGCAGTTGCTGCGTGACCTGTCCCACGAGATGCGCACGCCCCTGAGCCGCTTGCGCGTGGCCTGCGACAGCGAGCCGGAGCTACAGGGGTTGCGCGAGCGCCTGAGGCGAGAAGTGGACTGCATGCAGCAGTTGGTCGAAGGCACCTTGCAGTTGGCCTGGCAGGACGCCGAGCGTGCGCCGATGAACCTGGAGCCCATCGAGGTGCAGGCGCTGTGGGACCTGCTGGCCGAGAACGCCTGCTACGAGTGCGGCTGGTCACCCGCCCGCCTGCACTGTGAGGTGCCCGCGGGCTGCTGGGTGCAGGGCAACCTCAATTATCTGGCCCAGGCGCTGGAGAACCTGCTGCGCAACGCCATTCGTCACTCGCCCCCCGAGGGGGTAGTGCGTCTGGGTGGGCGCAGGGAGGCGGGGTGCTGGTGGCTGTGGCTTGAAGATGAAGGTGGCGGAGTGGCCGAACAGGACCTGGAGCGCATCTTCGCGCCGTTCTCCCGGCTGGATGGCTCGCGGCCCGGTGACGGCGGCTTTGGCCTGGGCCTTAGCATCGCCCGCAGTGCTATCCAGCGCCAGGGCGGCACCCTGTGGGCGCGCAATGGGCCGCGTGGGTTGCGCCTGTGGCTGCGCTTGCCCGCGCATGCGCCAGGCCGAAATCAATGACTGGGCATTTGATATAGCGTGTAGCTATATGCACCACAGATTGCGTGATATGGCGCGCAAGGGTTTGCCGGTATGATAGGCGCCCCTGCCGCCTGGATTGTGAAGCACACCATGACCTTGCAGTACCCAACCATCGCCGATTGCGTCGGCAATACGCCTCTGGTTCGCCTGCAGCGCCTGGCTGGCCAAACCAGCAATACCCTCCTGCTCAAGCTTGAAGGTAACAATCCTGCCGGCTCGGTGAAAGATCGCCCGGCGCTGTCGATGATCGCCCGGGCCGAACTGCGCGGCCAGATCAAACCCGGCGACACCTTGATCGAAGCCACCTCCGGCAATACCGGTATCGCCCTGGCGATGGCGGCAGCGATCAAGGGTTACAAGATGATCCTGATCATGCCCGACAACTCCACCGCCGAGCGCAAGGCCGCCATGACCGCCTACGGCGCCGAGCTGATCCTGGTGACCAAGGAAGAAGGCATGGAGGGTGCCCGGGACCTGGCCGAAAAGCTTCAGGCCGAAGGCCGTGGCCTGGTGCTGGACCAGTTCGCCAACGGCGACAACCCGATTGCCCACTACAACAGCACGGGCCCCGAAATCTGGCAGCAGACCCAGGGCACCATTACCCATTTCATCAGCTCCATGGGCACCACCGGTACCATCATGGGCTGCTCGCAGTACCTCAAGGAGCAGAACCCGGCGGTGCAGATCGTCGGCCTGCAACCGATGGAGGGCTCTGCCATCCCCGGTATCCGCCGTTGGCCAGAAGAGTACCTGCCGAAAATCTTCGATGCCGCCCGGGTTGATCGCGTCGTCGACATGTCCCAGCAGGAAGCCGAAGAGACCATGCGCCGGCTTGCCCGCGAAGAGGGCATTTTCTGCGGCGTGTCCTCCGGTGGTGCGGTGGCCGCCATGCTGCGTCTGTCCCGCGAAGTGGAAAATGCCACCCTGGTCGCGATCATCTGCGACCGTGGCGACCGCTACCTGTCCACTGGCCTGTTCGATCACAGCTAAATGTCCAAGAAAAAGAGCAACAGCGGCCTGCGCTTCCAGCCAGCCGGCGGTAACCGCAGCCCCCAGGTACCTGTGGGCAAGAAGCAGCAATTGACCGTGGAGCGCCTGGCCGGCGACGGCCGAGGCATTGCCTTTCATGACGGGCGTACCTGGTTCGTCAGTGGCGCCCTGGCAGGTGAGGTGGTCGAGGCGCGGGTGCTCAGTGCCCGCGGCAAGGTGGTGGACGCGCGCCTGGAGCGGCTGCTGCAAGCCAGCCCCGAGCGCCGTGAGGCGCCGTGCCGGCACTATGCCCGCTGTGGCGGGTGCAACCTTCAGCACCTGCCCCATGCGGCGCAGCTGGCGCTGAAACAGCGCACCCTGGCCGAACAGTTGCAGCGGGTGGCCGGCGTGCAGCCCGAGCAGTGGGCGGCGCCGCTGAGCGGGCCGGAGTTCGGCTACCGGCGCCGTGCGCGGGTGGCCGTGCGCTGGGACGCCAAGGCGCGGCACCTGGAGGTGGGGTTGCGCGCCGAAGCCAGCCAGGACATCGTCGCCCTCGACGATTGCATGGTGCTGGTACAGCCCTTGCAGTCGATTCTGCGGCATCTGCCAACCGTGCTGCGCTCGCTGGGCAAGCCGCAGGCGCTGGGGCATGTGGAATTGTTCAGCGGCACTGCCGAGGCGGTGCTGGTACGCCATGTGGCGCCGTTGCCTGCCGAAGACCTGGCTCGGTTGCAGGCCTTCTGCGAGCAGGCCAGCGCTCAGTTGTGGCTGCAGGGGGAGGATGAGCCTGCCCCGGTGGTGCAGGGTGCACCCTTGGGCTTTGCCTTAGCGCCCTGGCAATTGGAGCTCGCCTGGCGACCAGGGGACTTCGTGCAGGTCAACGCCCAGGTCAACACGGCGATGATCGAACAGGCCCTGGCCTGGCTGGCACCGCAGGCTGACGAGCGGGTGCTGGACCTGTTCTGCGGGTTGGGCAATTTCGCCCTGCCACTGGCCCGCCAGGCGCGTGAGGTGGTAGCAGTTGAAGGCGTGCAGGCCATGGTCGACAGGGCCGCCGCCAACGCCCGAAGCAACAATGTGCATAACGCACGGTTTTTTCAGGCCGATTTATCGCAGCCTTTGGCCGGCTCCGGATGGGCCGCCGAAGGCTTTTCTGCGGTACTCTTGGACCCACCGCGTGACGGTGCATTCGAGGTGGTGCAAGGCATCGCCCGCCTCAAGGCCAAACGGCTGGTCTATGTATCGTGCAACCCGGCAACGTTGGCGCGAGACGCGCAGGTGCTGGTTGGGCAGGGGTACCGGTTAAAAAGGGCCGGGATTCTCGACATGTTTCCTCAGACGGCACATGTCGAGGCCATGGCGTTATTCGAAGCGGGCTAGCATGCTGCTGGCCCCTTGGTACGGCTTTCAAGGATTGGCAGCCGTGCGGTGATTGCCAGTGCATCCGTGGGGTGCGCTGTATGGAAAGGTAGAACAAAGATGGTACAGGTGAGAGTGCACCAGCCGGTCAACACCGACGGCAGTATCAATCTCGAAGGGTGGTTGGACCACGTGGTGAGCGTCGATTCGGCACTGGACCGCGCTGCGCTGAAAGACGCCTGCGAGTTTGCCCTGGACGTCGAGAAGAAGGGCAACCCTGCCAAGCATTCCTGGGCAGACGGTACCTCCAGCTTTCAGGCCGGGCTTGAAATCGCCGAGATCCTCGCGGACCTCAAGCTCGACCAGGACTCCCTGGTGGCAGCGGTCATCTATCGGTCGGTACGTGAGGGCAAGGTGACCTTGGCCGAGGTCAGCCAGCGCTTCGGCCCGGTGGTTTCCAAGCTGATCGACGGCGTGCTGCGCATGGCTGCGATCAGCGCCAGCCTCAGCCCCCGGCAGTCGCTGGTGCTGGGCTCCCAGGCGCAGGTCGAGAACCTGCGCAAGATGCTCGTGGCCATGGTCGACGATGTGCGCGTGGCGCTGATCAAGCTGGCCGAGCGCACCTGCGCGATACGTGCAGTCAAGGGTGCCGACGACGAGAAGCGCCTGCGGGTTGCCCGCGAGGTGTTCGACATCTATGCCCCCCTGGCACACCGCCTGGGCATCGGCCACATCAAGTGGGAACTCGAGGACCTGTCCTTCCGTTATCTCGAGCCCGATCAATACAAGCAGATCGCCAAGCTGCTGCACGAGCGTCGGCTGGACCGCGAGCGCTTCATCAGTGATGTGATGAACCAGTTGCAGAACGAGCTGCTGGCCACGGGCGTGAACGCCGATATCAGCGGCCGGGCGAAACACATCTATTCCATCTGGCGCAAAATGCAGCGCAAGGGCCTCGAGTTCAGCCAGATCTACGACGTGCGTGCCGTACGTGTACTGGTGCCGGAGGTTCGTGACTGCTACACCGCGCTGGGTATCGTGCATACGTTGTGGCGGCACATCCCCAAGGAGTTCGACGACTACATCGCCAACCCCAAGGAAAACGGCTACCGCTCGCTGCATACGGCAGTAATCGGCCCTGAGGGCAAGGTCCTCGAGGTCCAGATCCGCACCCACGGCATGCACGAAGAGGCTGAGCTGGGGGTGTGCGCCCACTGGCGTTACAAGGGCACCGACGTAAAGTCTGGCTCCAACCATTACGAAGAAAAGATTTCCTGGTTGCGCCAAGTGCTGGAATGGCACGAAGAGCTGGGTGATATCGGCGGCCTGGCCGAACAACTGCGGGTGGATATCGAGCCGGACCGGGTCTACGTGTTCACCCCGGACGGCCACGCCATCGACCTGCCCAAAGGCGCCACGCCGCTGGACTTCGCCTACCGGGTGCACACCGAGATCGGCCACAACTGCCGGGGTGCCAAGATCAACGGGCGCATCGTGCCGCTCAACTACAGCCTGCAGACCGGCGAGCAAGTCGAGATCATCACCAGCAAGCACGGTAACCCGAGCCGCGACTGGCTGAACTCGAACCTGGGCTACGTGACCACTTCACGGGCGCGGGCCAAGATCGTGCACTGGTTCAAGCTGCAGGCACGTGACCAGAACGTCGCCGCCGGCAAGACCCTGCTTGAGCGTGAGCTAAGCCGGTTGGGCCTGCCTCAGGTGGACTTCGAGCGCCTGGCCGACAAGACCAACGTGAAGACGGCAGAAGACATGTTCGCGGCACTGGGTGCCGGCGACCTGCGCCTGGCGCACCTGGTCAATGCTGCCCAGCAACTGCTTGAGCCCGAGCGCATCGAGCAGATCGAGCTGGTCCCGCGCAAACCGAGCGGGCCGCGCGGTGGCAAGCGTGGCGATATCCAGATCCAGGGCGTCGGCAACCTGCTGACGCAAATGGCAGGCTGCTGCCAGCCGCTGCCGGGCGATGCCATCGTTGGCTACATCACCCAGGGCCGTGGCGTGAGCATCCACCGCCAGGACTGTGCATCGGTGCTGCAACTGGCGGGCAAGGAGCCCGAGCGCATGATCCAGGTGAGCTGGGGCCCGATCCCGGTGCAAACCTACCCGGTGGACATCGTCATCCGCGCCTATGACCGCCCGGGCCTGCTGCGCGATGTGTCCCAGGTGTTGCTGAACGAGAAGATCAACGTGCTGGCGGTCAACACCCGCTCCAACAAGGAAGACAATACCGCGTTGATGTCGCTGACCATCGAGATTCCAGGCCTGGACGCGCTGGGGCGCCTGCTGGGGCGGATCTCGCAGTTGCCGAACATCATCGAGACGCGGCGTAATCGTACCCCTTGAGACCGCGGCGCCTGCTTCGCGGGTAAACCCGCTCCCACAGGTAACGTACAGATTTCAAAACCTGTATCCATCCTGTAGGAGCGGGTTTACCCGCGAAGAAGCCACCGCCGAAGGACCTGCCTACATGACCTACACCCTCGAAGACCTGCTGCACCTCATGGCCCGCCTGCGCGACCCGCAGTACGGTTGCCCATGGGACCTCAAGCAGAACTACGCGAGTATCGTCCCCCATACCCTCGAAGAGGCCTACGAGGTCGCCGACACCATCGAGCGCGGTGATTTCGAGCACCTGCAAGGTGAGCTGGGCGACTTGCTGTTCCAGGTGGTCTACTACAGCCAGCTGGCCCGGGAGGAGGGGCGTTTCGAGTTCGATGGCGTGGTCGACAGCATCACCCGCAAGCTGATTCGTCGCCACCCGCATGTATTCCCTACCGGCGAGCTTTATGCGCCGCTGAATACCCCCAGCCTGAGCGAGGCCCAGGTCAAGTCCCGTTGGGAGGAGATAAAGGCCGAGGAGCGGGCCGAGAAAAGCACGCCCGAGCAACTGTCGCTGCTCGATGACGTGCCGTCAGCCTTGCCGGCCCTGTCCCGGGCAGCCAAACTGCAAAAGCGCGCCGCCACGGTTGGCTTCGACTGGCCGGCAGCGTTGCCGGTGCTGGACAAGGTGCGTGAAGAACTGGATGAAGTGTTGCAGGCCATGGCCGACGGTGACGCCGATGCGTTGGAAGACGAGGTGGGCGATTTGTTGTTCGCTGCCGTCAACCTGGCGCGGCACCTCAAGCAAGACCCGGAAAATGCCCTGCGCCGCGCCAACCGCAAGTTCGAGCGACGTTTCCGTTTTATCGAGCAGGCATTGCGCGGCAGTGGCACCCCTATTGAAGAGTGTAACCTTGACGCGCTTGACGCCCTTTGGGGTGAAGCCAAGCGTCAGGAAAAGAACCTGCCCAGCTGCGGCTGAGCTGTTGCATAAGTGAGTGAACATTCATGAGCCTTTCCCTTCGCGACCAATTGCTCAAAGCCGGTCTGGTCAACCAGAAACAGGTCTCCCAGGCCAACAAGGCTGAGAAGAAACAAAAACGCCTGGAACACAAAGGCCAGGTAGAGGTAGACGACACCCAGCAGCGCCAAGCCAAGGAAGCGATGGCCGAGAAGGCCAAGCGTGACCAGGAGCTCAACCGCCAGCAGCAGGAAAAGGCCGAGCAGAAAGCCCGTGCCGCGCAGATCAAGCAGTTGATCGAAGCCACCCGCCTGCCGAAGCTCACCACCGAGGACTACTACAACTTCGTCGATGACAAGAAGGTCAAGCGCATTGCGGTCAATGCGCTGATGCGCAGCAAGCTGAGCAATGGTGCGCTGGCGGTAGTGTCCCATGGGGGCGGCTACGAAGTGATTCCGCGTGAAGCGGCACTGAAGATCCAGGAGCGCGACCCGCACCGGGTGTTGCTGCTCAACACCCATGTGGAGGAAGCCGACGATGATGACCCGTATGCGGCCTACAAGATCCCGGATGACCTGATGTGGTAACAGCAAAAACCCCGCCTTGGCGGGGTTTTTCGTTCAAGAGGGGTCATTGCGTGGTGCGCTGCTTTTCCTGGTCTTCCAGCTCGACGCGGTACTGCTGTGCTTCGTGTTCGTTATGGAACATCCCAACCAGTTGACCTTGTTGGTGCACGTCCCAGATCCGCACGCCAGCGGCCAGGCCTTCATGGGACATTTTCGATTCGTCGCGTTCGGTTACTTGGACTGTCATCGGTAAACTCCACATTTTCAGTTGGCTGCGACAGTGTGTCGCACACCCCCTTTATAGAGTTTGTTAGCAGGCTAAGTAAATAAAATCGCCATGAAACAAGTTTCATGAAGCCTGCTTGTGGCGCTTCGGCGCCCGCCCCAGCATCGTCCCATAAAAAAGCCCCGCGCAAGGCGGGGCTCCAGTCACTCAAGACAAGCCCGGCTCAGTTACCCTTTACTGCCTTGCCATCGACCGTACCATCCTGCAGCACGATCACGTATTCCTTGCCGTCAGTTTCGACCTGACGCAGTTGCACCAGCAGGTAATCCCAGTTCTTGGCGAACCACAGCTCGGTGATGCGCTTGCTCTGGCTGGGGTCACGTACCCGCTCGACCTTGACCGCATCCACCTGGCCGGTCTTGGTGGTGACCTTTTCGGTGCCCAGTACGCGGAAGTCGTAGGTGTCGATCTCGTCGCCGTCGACCACCTGGTAGGTCATGCT
Source organism: Pseudomonas sp. S60 (assembly GCF_016647865.1). Taxonomy (NCBI): domain Bacteria; kingdom Pseudomonadati; phylum Pseudomonadota; class Gammaproteobacteria; order Pseudomonadales; family Pseudomonadaceae; genus Pseudomonas; species Pseudomonas sp. S60. Next base: position 15,968 of record NZ_JACVVH010000046.1, read on the forward strand.
CTTCTTGCCCGCGGCCACATCATGCTGCAGCGCCAGCTGATACGACGACTTGTCGAGTACGCCGCGGTTCAGCGGCAGGGTGATGGCATCGCCACGGTCGGTACCGGTCACCTTCTTGGCGGCCCAGTCGAAGTTCAGGTCGACCTTCTTCGCCTTGCCCAGGCCACCCCGTTCAAAGTGGTACTGCTGGGGCAGCAGGGTATCGTTGTCCTGGCGCAGTGTGCTCTGCTCGGTCAGGCTGGCAATCATCATGGACGCCTTGAAGTTCAGGCTCCACGTGCCATTGGCATTCTTGACCAGGCTACGTTCAGCGGTACCGCTCATGGGCAACTGCTTCCAGTCGGCGGTGTAGCTGGCCGAAAACGGCTTCAAGTCTGCTGCCTGTAGGGGCAGGGCAAGCACGGCTAGAGCCAAGAGCAAGGCACGACGCATAAAATCTCCTAGGATCGAATCAAGTGACCGCTGGCCGACAGGGGCTGGCCATCCAGTAATGCACCTTGTTCGCCAAGACGCAAGCGCCCTTCGGCAAACCAGCGCACTGCCAGGGGGTAGACCAGATGTTCCTGACAGTGCACCCGCTGGGCCAGCGTTTCGACGGTGTCATCGGCGGCTACGGGCACAACAGCCTGTACGACCAGTGGCCCCCCATCGAGTTCCTCGGTCACGAAATGCACACTGCAACCGTGTTCCGCATCACCGGCTTCCAGCGCCCGGCGATGGGTATGCAGGCCTTTGTACTTGGGCAACAGGGACGGATGGATGTTGACCAGACGCCCCTGGTAATGGCGCACAAAGCTGCCGCTGAGGATACGCATGAAGCCAGCCAGCACCACCAGGTGGGGTTCGAAACCGTCGATGCACGCCATCAGCGCAGCGTCGAAGGCCTCACGGCCTTCGTACTGGGTGTGGTCGAGCACGACATGTTCGATGCCCGCCGCGGCGGCGCGCTGCAGGCCAAAGGCATCGGCACGGTTGGAAACCACCCCGCAGATGCGCACTGGGTTACCCGGGGCCTGGCAGCTGTCGATCAGGGCCTGCAGATTGCTGCCGGAACCCGACAGCAGTACCACGACATTGCAGAACGCGTTCGGCATCAGTGTGCCTTGAGGTTTTGCAGCTCGACCTGGGCTGCGCCCTCAGCAGCTTCGGTGATGTGGCCGATGACCCAAGGCTGCTCGCCAGCGGCACGCAGTTCAGCCAGGGCGGTTTCGACCTGGTCTTGCGCCACGCAGATCACCATGCCGACGCCGCAGTTGAGCACGCGGTGCATTTCGTGTTCGTCGACGTTGCCTTTTTCCTGCAGGAAGTCGAACACTGCCGGGCGCTGCCAGCTGGCCACGTCGATCACTGCCTGGGCGTTGGCCGGCAGTACGCGTGGAATGTTGTCCAGCAGGCCGCCACCGGTGATGTGGGCCATGGCCTTGACTGCACCGGTGTTCTTGATCAACTGCAGCAGCGGCTTGACGTAGATGCGGGTTGGCGCCATCAGCAGGTCGGTCAGGGGCTTGCCGCCCAGCTGGGTGCTTTCGACGTCAGTGGCCGATACTTCGAGGATCTTGCGGATCAGCGAGTAGCCGTTGGAGTGTGGGCCAGAGGACGGCAGGGCAATCAGGGCATCCCCCGTGGCCACCTTGGAGCCGTCGATGATCTCGGCCTTTTCCACCACGCCCACGCAGAAGCCGGCCAGGTCGTAGTCTTCGCCTTCGTACATGCCGGGCATTTCGGCGGTTTCACCACCGACCAGCGAGCAGCCGGCCAGCTCGCAACCGGCGCCGATGCCGGTGACCACAGTGGCGGCCACGTCGACGTTCAGTTTGCCGGTTGCGTAGTAGTCGAGGAAGAACAGCGGTTCGGCGCCGCATACCACCAGGTCGTTCACGCACATGGCGACCAGGTCCTGGCCGATGCTGTCGTGCTTGTTCAGGTTCAGTGCCAGGCGCAGCTTGGTGCCGACGCCGTCGGTACCGGAGACCAGCACCGGCTGCTTGTAGCCGGCCGGGATCTCGCAGAGGGCGCCGAAGCCGCCCAGGCCACCCATGACTTCAGGGCGTGCGGTGCGTTTTGCCACGCCCTTGATGCGTTCGACCAGTGCTTCGCCGGCGTCGATGTCTACACCGGCGTCCTTGTAGCTCAGGGAGGGTTGCTTGCTCATTGATCCAGGCCTTTAGAGGGAGGGATTCGTAGAAACGACCGTGATGGCCAGGGCTGGCTGCCTGATGGCGGCCGCCTGAACTTCAGTGGTCTGTGAAGGCGCGCGATTTTATCAGGGTTGCCGGGCAGCGGCCATCCTCACGCCGACGGGCAGGGCGGGAAATTGCTAAAAAACGTTTGGGGTGTTGATGCGGTGTCTCGAAAGCTTCAAGCTTCAAGCTTCAAGCTTCAAGCTTCAAGCTTCAAGCTTCAAGCCAGGCCCGTACCGCATCCTGCTTGCAGCTTGCAGCTTGCAGCTTGCAGCTTGCCGTCGCTCTGTCCGAGAAGGATACCTCATGCGTTTCTTGAATTTTCTGGTAGCGGGTTGTCTGGGGCTCATGGCAAGCGTTGCCCAGGCTGAGAACGTCGCTGGCCTTTATCAGGTGCGCGAGCAGGTGGCAGGGCAGGGGGCCGAGGCGCGTAACGCGGCGACCGCTCAAGCCTTCGATACCTTGGTACTGCGCCTGACCGGCGACCCGAAGGCTGTACAGAGCCCCGGGCTTGCCGGGTTGCGCAAGGACCCACAGCAAATCATCAATCAGGTGGGCAGCGATGCAGGCCCGCCCGAATCGGTGATGGTCGAATTCGACCCTGGCAGTACCGAACGTGCCCTGCGCAAGGCCGGCCTGGCACTGTGGGGCAGCAACCGCCCGTCCATCCTTGGCTGGTGGCTGAACGACAGCGCCGAGGGTAGTAACCTGGTCGGCGATGGCCAGCCCAGCGCCCAGCCCTTGCGCCAGGCAGCCCAGCACCGTGGCCTGCCCTTGCGCCTGCCGCTGGCCGACCTGCAAGAGCAGTTGGTGGCCAACGCCAAACAGATCGACGCCAGCAAACCCGGCCCCCTGCGCGAAGCGTCCGAGCGGTACGGTGCCGACGCCTTGCTGGCCGTTCACGCCCAGGAAGCGGACGGCAAGTGGCAGGGCAAATGGCAGCTGTGGCTGGGGGACCAGCACGAGCAGGGTACTGCCGAGGGCGCGGCCCCTGAGGCATTGGCTGACGCCGTGATGCTGGCGGTGAGTAACCGCCTTGCGCCGCGCTACGTCACCCGCCCCGGTGCCAGCAGCCAGTTGCTGATGCAGGTAGAAGGCATGAACCTGCAACGCTACGCCGAACTGGCTCGCATCCTTGAACCCTATGGTGCTCACCTGCAACTGGCAGAAGGTACCACCTTCACCTATGCAGTCACGGCCAACCGCGAGCAGTTGCGTGCCCAGCTGGGTCTTGCGCGGCTGCAGGAGCTGCCGGCCGACCCCGCGCCTGCCAGCACCACACCGCCAGCCTCGGCAGGGCAGCCCGCCCCTGACCCAGCAGTGCCCAAATCTTTCGATGGCTTGCGTTTCCGCTGGTAAGAGGCTTCATCATGACTGACATGCGTCGCTGGATCTGGCTGGGCTTGGCACTGCTGCTCATCGTGCTGCTGTATAGCCTGCACAATATCCTCACCCCGTTTCTGGTCGGCATCCTGCTGGCGTACCTGGCAGACCCCCTGGTCGATCGCCTGGAGCGCATGGGCATGTCGCGCACCTGGGGCGTGGTTGTGGTGTTCGGCCTTGTCACTTTGGTAATGCTGGCCTTGCTGCTCGTGCTGATCCCGATGCTGGCCAAGCAACTGGTTCGGCTCTACGAGCTGGCGCCCCAGGTGCTGGACTGGCTTGAACATGTTGCACTGCCCTGGGTACAGGGGCGCCTCGGGCTTGCAGATGGCTTCTGGAAGTTCGACAAGATCAAGGCGGCCATCGGCGCGCACATGGGCCAGACCACCGACATCGTAGGTGTGGTGCTGTCCCAGGCAACGGCCTCCAGCCTGGCCTTGATCGCCTGGCTGGCGAACATGGTGCTGATCCCGGTGGTGGGCTTTTACCTGCTGCGCGACTGGGACGTGATGATGGCCAAGTTGCGCAGCCTGCTGCCGCGCCAGAACGAACCGAAAATCGTCGAGCTGGCCGGTGAGTGCCATGAGGTGCTGGGCGCGTTTGTACGCGGGCAGTTGCTGGTGATGGTCGCCCTGGGCTTCATCTATTCAGCCGGCCTGATGCTGGTTGGCCTGGAGTTGGGCCTGCTGATCGGCATGATGGCCGGGCTGGCGGCCATTGTGCCGTACATGGGCTTCATTATCGGTATTGGCGCAGCGCTGGTGGCCGGGTTGTTCCAGTTCGGTGGCGACCTTTATCCCATGCTCGGCATCGTGGCGGTGTTCATGGTGGGGCAGGCGCTGGAGGGCATGGTGCTGACCCCGTTGCTGGTAGGGGATCGCATTGGCCTGCACCCTGTGGCAGTGATTTTCGCGATCCTGGCTGGCGGTGAACTGTTCGGTTTTACCGGCGTGTTGCTGGCGTTGCCGGTTGCAGCGGTGATCATGGTGCTGCTGCGGCATATGCACGACCTGTACAAGCAGTCGGATATGTACGACGCAGACGTCGACCCTGAGCTGTAGCCGAGTTTGCCCGGGGCAGGCTGCAAGCCTTTGATTTTGCTTGCACTCTGCCCGGGTGTGATTGTGCACCCTGCGTTGCAGGTATAGACTTTGCCGACTGTTCACTAAAGGCCCCTGTGGTCCCGCCGACCGCCCGCGAGCATGAAACCACCGATCCAGTTGCCCCTGGGTGTGCGCCTGCGCGATGACGCCACCTTCATCAACTATTACCCGGGCGCCAATGCTGCGGCGCTGGGGTATGTCGAGCGTCTTTGCGAAGCAGACGCCGGCTGGACCGAGAGCCTCATCTACCTGTGGGGCAAGCAGGGCGTTGGGCGTTCCCATCTGCTGCAGGCCGCCACTCACCGCTTTCAGCAACGTGGCGAGCCTGCGGTGTATCTGCCCCTGGCGCAACTGCTGGAGCGCGGCATCGGGCTGCTCGATTACCTCGCCCAGTACGAACTGGTGTGCATCGATGACCTGCATGTCATCGCCGGCAAGCCGGACTGGGAAGAGGCGATGTTCCACCTGTTCAACCGCCTGCGTGACAGCGGCCGCCGCCTGCTGCTGGCCGCGTCTGCCTCCCCCCGCGAATTGCCCATCAAGCTCCCCGACCTCAAGTCGCGCCTCACCCTTGCCCTGGTGTTCCAGATGCGTGGGCTGTCCGACGAAGACAAGCTGCGTGCCTTGCAACTGCGGGCATCGCGCCGGGGTCTGCACCTCACCGATGAAGTCGGGCACTTCATTCTCACCCGTGGCGCGCGCAGCATGAGCGCGCTGTTCGACCTGCTCGAACGCTTGGACCAGGCCTCCCTGCAGGCTCAGCGCAAGCTCACCATCCCGTTTCTGAAAGAAACCCTCGGCTGGTAACCCCCTGAAAACGCTGGGCTAGAGCGGCCTCACAGAAAAGTCACATCTTTTTCGATAAAATTTGCAAATCGCCATCATAGAGGGCATAGTTCCACCCCACTAAAGGATTACAGACACGGTTGTGCTCATGCTCAAGCGCTTCGCACCCCTCGTGCCACTCGCACTCGTGACCCTGCTTTTTGGCTGCGCGGCCCAAGGCCCAGCTTCTCATTCGCAGCCCCAGGATCACACCCCGGTCGCCGTACAGCCGGCGATCAAGGCCAAAGCCTCGTCGTCGTCGGTGTTCGGCGAACCGCAAGAAGTGGCCACTGAAGATGACCTGGAGGCTTTCTCCAGCAGCAAGCCCTACCAACTGCCGGTTCTGGCCGACAGTATTCTGGAGCGCGGCATGTCGTTGATCGGCACCCGCTACCGCTTTGGTGGTACCTCGGAACAGTCCGGCTTCGATTGCAGTGGTTTCATCGGCTACCTGTTCCGCGAAGAGGCTGGCATGACCCTGCCACGCTCAACGCGTGAAATGATCAACGTCGATGCACCCAAGGTTGCGCGCAACAAGCTCAAGCCAGGTGACTTGCTGTTCTTCAGCACCAATGGCCGAGGCCGCGTGAGCCATGCCGGTATCTACCTGGGTGACAACCAGTTCATCCACTCCAGCAGCCGCCGCAGCGGTGGCGTACGCATCGACAGCCTCGGTGACCGTTACTGGAGCAAGACCTTCATCGAAGCCAAGCGTGCCTTGGCCATGGCGCCGACCAGCATCGCGCGCAACTGAGCACGTGATATACCCTGCCACGGCGGCGTTGCTTTTCAAAAAAAGCTCGCCGCCGTGCGCATTTACAGAAAACGTCTAATCTAAGTTCTCAACTCTTTTCGGCTGCGGCCCAGCGACCTCAGACAGGATGTTTTTGCCATGACAACGATGGCGCGCTTCGCATTGCTTTCCCTGGCAGCCCTTCTGGCTGCTTGCTCCAGTCGGCCACCGGCACCTGCGCCGGTGGTGGTTCAGCCACGGGTCGTGTACAGCCAGCCAAGCGCTTCGCCCGTCGCCGATGACGTGCTCATCCGCGCGATCGGCCTGGTGGGTACGCCCTACCGTTGGGGCGGCAACACCCCGGACTCTGGCTTTGACTGCAGCGGCCTCATCAAGTACGTCTACCGCGATGCCGCCGGTATCAGCCTGCCGCGCTCCACGCGGGAGATGATCGTCATGCAAGCGCCAACGGTAGATGCCAAGTCCCTGCAGTCCGGGGACCTGGTGTTCTTCGCCACAGGGGGTGGGTCGCAGGTCAGCCATGCGGGCATCTATGTGGGCGACGGGCGTTTCGTGCATGCCCCGTCCACCAGTGGCACTGTGCGCCTGGACTACCTGTCCAACAGCTACTGGGCAAAGGCTTACTTGCAGGCCAAGCGGGTGATTCAGCAGGGCCACCTGGCGCAAAACCCCTGAGCATGCTCAGGGGGCTTTGCTGACCCGCCATATGCTGTTGCCCACATCGTCAGCCACCAGCACACCGCCGTGGCTGTCCTGCACGACGCCGACCGGTCGGCCCATGGCGTTACCCGCCTGGTCGAGGAAGCCGGTCAACAGGTCCACGGGTGAGCCGGCCGGTGTGCCAGCACTGTCGAACGGTACAAAGATGACTTTGTAGCCACTGTAGGGCCGCCGGTTCCACGAGCCGTGCTGCCCTACCAAGGCACCTTGGCCAAACCTCGACGGCAACACACCCTGGTCGACAAAGGCCAGCCCGAGGGACGCGGTATGGGGCCCCACTGCGTAGTCGGGCGCTATTGCCTTGCTGACTTTGGCAGGGTCTTGCGGTTGTACCCGCTTGTCCACATGTTGCCCGTAGTAACTGTATGGCCAACCGTAGAACCCCCCTTTTTTCACAGACGTGATGTAGTCCGGTACCAGGTCACTGCCGATTTCATCACGCTCGTTGACCGCGGTCCACAGGGCGCCACTGCCTGGCTGCCACGCCAGCCCGTTAGGGTTGCGCAGGCCGCTGGCATAGATCCAATGCTTGCCGGTGGCCGGGTCTACCTCCCAGATCGCAGCCCGTCCAGCTTCTTTCTCCAGACCGTTTTCGCCCACGTTGCTGTTCGAGCCCACGGTCACGTACAGCCGTTTGCCGTCCGGGCTGGCGATCACGTTTTTTGTCCAGTGATGATTCAAGGGGCCAGCAGGCAGTTCGGTCACCAGCTCGCCTGCACCGGCAACCTGCTGCATACCGGGTTCGTAGTGAAAGCGCAGCAATTTGTCCGTATCAGCCACGTAAAAGTCGTTGCCCACCAACGCCATGCCGAAGGGTGAATTGAGCCCTTCTATAAAGGCCGTGCGGGTTTCAGCTACACCGTCATGGTCGGCGTCGCGCAGCAGCGTGATGCGGTTGCGGCTGGGCACTGCTGCGCCTGCACGTTTCATGGCCAGCCCCATGGCCCAACCACGTACGCCGCGGCTGTCCTCGGGCTTGGCGGGCGCATTGGTTTCCGCCACCAGGACATCGCCATTGGGCAGTACGTAGAGCCATCGGGGGTGGTCCAGCCCTGCAGCAAAGCGGGTCACGTGCAAGCCTGGTGCTGCCTGAGGCATCACCCCCTTGGGCCAGCCGGTGGCCGGTGCGATGTTGACGGTGGGGAACAGGGTTGCAGCGGGGGGCGGGAGTTGCGGGGTAGGGCCCGTGCCATCGGCTACTGCCAGGCGGGCAGTTTCGCCGCAGCCTGCCAGGCCGGCGCACAGCACGAGCAACAGTGGAACGGGTGGGGGGTTCATGGGGGCGTCTCTCCGTGCGGGCAGGTAGTGCTTCAGAGAATAGCCGGGTCTGTTGGGTTCAGTCGCTGCGACCAGGGGCTACACCGCTACCGCCTGCTGACCACCTCGCTAGGCAGCATGGGTGCCTGACAACCCGATGCTGGAGTACCCATGAAGAACCTTCTGGAAAAAGTCGACCGTGGCCTGGATGCGATAAGTGCTGGTATGCCGCTGGCGCGATTGGTCGACAAGATCATTCGGGACTACCCCGACCCCTATGAGCTGGCCAGGGAGCAGGCCACGCAAATCCTGCTGCGCCGTACCGGCAAGGCTATTGACCCCCGGTTCATCTGGTGGCACCAGTTTCAGGGCACGGCTACCAGCAGCCCGCGCACGTTCACCGGCTGGCAGCATTCGGGGCGCCCCAGCAAGTCGTTGCGGCTGCCGCAGCTGGTGATCGAGCGCTTTGACCCGGGTTTTCAGGAGGCCTCCGACGAACTGAACGTTTACGGCGGCTTCTATCGCCAGGGCCCCCATGCGGGGCGGTTTGACGAGCACAATGAAGTGCCGATGCTGCCCAGCGACGTGCTGGCTGATCTGTGGGCGCTGGATTTCGCCAGCCTCTACCGTCAGCGTGTCGATGAGTTCTGGGTTCGGCATGGCCGGCATTTTCGTGTGCTGGCCAAGATCAACCTGTTGGCCCAGGCCCGGCATGCGGCACAGGCTGGCAAGATAAACAGCACGCAGTGGGCGCAGGTGCGCGCCCTGGTTACTGACCGCTTGAGTGCAAACGAGCTGCCTGCACTGGCCCGGCTGGAGCATGACAGTAGCCAGCGCCCATTGCAGGTTTACCGCTACGCATTCGATCATGACGACCGCGGCTGCCTGTACAGCCTGCATGAGCAGGACGGCCGCGCAATGCTGTATCTGCCATGGGCCGAGCAGGCCTTGTGGGCGTTCGAGTCCGAGCGCGCCTTGGCCGGCTGGTTGCGCACGAGCCTGCAGGACCCGCAGTGGCTGGGTCAGTTCATGCGGGCTACACATCTCTATGATGACGGCAGGGTGAAGCGTATCCATGGGCAGTTGCACAGTTTGGCCCAGAGCGCCTCGGCCGAAGCTGCGCAGGCGCTGTTGCAATCCCTGAAGCGCCCGGTGAAGAACGACTTCTTCGACTACATGGCCAACTTGTCCCGTGCCGAGATGCACAGCAACGCCAACCTGATGATCAGCAACCAGGACCTGCGCAAGGTGCTCTGGCGAGGTTACCTCGGTGCATTCCTGAAGGTGTTTGGCGGCTTTGCGCCCCTCGGGCGGCCGGTGCTCTGGGTCATGCTCGGGGTCACCGTCAGCCGGGTGGCGCTGGAGGTGGATGCTGCGCTGGATGCACGTGACGATGACGGGCGCAAGGCGGCGTTACGCGCAGCCATGATCGATACGCTCATGGCTGCGCTCAACCTGGTGGACGTCACGTTCCAGGCCAGTTTCGACTCGCTGGCCTATCAGGCGCCCCAGCATGAAGCCACGATTTCACTGGAGCACTGGCAGGTGCAGACGTCAGCGACCACGGCCGCAGAGGGGTTGGAAACCAACAACCTGCTGGTGGGCGAAACGGGCCGTGAAGGTCGGCTGGCGGGCGTGCTGGTGCAGGAGGATGGCTCCTGCTGGATCAAGCTGAACGGTTTGTCGTACCGGGTCCGTTACAGCACCGACCTGTCATGCTGGCTGATCGTGCCGGCCGAAAACCCATACGCGTTCGGGCCCCTGCGCCCGGTTCGCCTGAGTGCCAATGGTGAATGGGAGCTACTGGTGCCGCCCCGCCTGGCAGGCGGCAACCCGCCCGCTATAGAGAACGTCGCCAGCGTCAATTCCCCCTTCTGGGACACCTACGTCGGCCTGGACCCTGCGCAGAGCAAGGCCCTCAGCACCCAAGCGCTGAGGCGTCAGAAAACCCTGCTGGAATCCTGGATGCTGCCTACGGTATCGGAGGGGCGGGCGCCCGATGTGGATGCCAATGGGCTGGACTGCGTGATGGTCAGAAACGCCCCTGAATATTCGTACCGTCACGAGCGTGAGTATTTCAATTCGTTGATCGAGTACTACACCAGCGACGAGTCGCAAGTGAACGATGTATTCCGCCATGGCCGCTATCGGTATGGGGACGAAGACAGCTATATCGCCAACCTGGCTGACTCGCTCGAGCGGTTGCCCAAGAGTAACGCGGTGACGCTGTACCGCGGTGGTAACGCGGCGCGCCACACCGGTGCAGCACCCTATCGCAGTGGTCGGTTGAAGGTGGGGGACACGCTGGTGACGACGGACCTGACGTCCTTTACCGAAAACCCCTATAAGGCAGCGGAGTTTGCCTCACGTGTGGTACCTGGGCAGACGCGTGGCAACGTCAGGGAGTTCGATGACAGCTCCGTGATTTACCAACTGCCTGCCGGGCGTTATGAAGAGGGCACCCCGGTCAGCGCTTTTTCGTTGTACTGGGATGAAGCAGAAACGTTGTTTCTGCCTGGGCAGTACTTCCGGGTGGAGAATGTGGAGCAGGTGTACGGGCCCGGTTACCACTTTATTCTGGTCACCCTGGGCCGTGCGGTGAAGCCTGCTTCCGGCGTGGTTCACGACCTGCGCACGGGCCAGGTATTCGACCCCGGCGTATTCAGCGGGCGCCTGCGTACGCCTGCGTTGGCAAAGCGGTTTTTCCCTGCGTGAGCGGCCAGCACAGCACGTTGTTCAACTTTGCCTGAGCAGCAGCGCAACGCCTGGGTAGTAGTTACCCAGTGCGTCGTGCAGCTTGCGGTAGGCGTAGGGGAAATACCAGGCAATGGCGCACGCAGTATGCTTCTGCAGGTCGTCCACGAGGTCCTGGAGTTCCTCGGGGCTGGCATGTTGCCCTGCCTTGCACGGGCTGATGAACAGGGCGCCGGCTTTCAGCTGGCTGGGGTAAGCCACCTGGTGAGCCAGGGCCGCGGTCTGTTGCAGGGCTGCCGCCATGTCCAGGCTGGCCATTTTCGGCCAGCGCTGGCTCACACTTAGGTAAAGCGCCTCGTCGAGGCTGCTGATCCACAGGTCGCAGCGTGCCTCACGGTCCTCGTCGTCCCGTTGTTTCTTGCCTGAAAACTGCTGCAGCGCGGTCAGTTCTGCTTGCCAGGCCGCCGCTGCCAGCAGCCCTGCATTGGCCGTTGCGCCGTGCCAATAAGGCGCCTCGGCGTCACCGGCACAGCGGTTGTAACGGTCGATGCATTCCACCCAGCGCTCGAACACAGGCGCCAGAAATTCAAGGCGCGGGTTGTTGATCAGATGGCCTCGCATGCTGCGCACTCCTGTTGTGAGTATGGGGGCGTACGACCTGCGTAATGGCTATGTGATATCACTTGATTTCAGTGTGGCACAGTTTTGCCGAACGGCCATCGAGCCGGGTGGCTTTGTTATCCCGCCTAGGGGTTGCGTCGATTGACGCTCCCGACGCAACCCTCTAACCTTCGCGCGTGTTTCAGGTGCCCCGCCAAGGGGTGAAACAGGGAAGCCGGTGGGTGCCAGCATGGCGCGATTCCGGCGCTGCCCCCGCAACGGTAAGTGAGTGACGGCCGCGCAATGCCACTGGGTGTCTGTACCCGGGAAGGTGCGCAGGCTTGGGCCGGTGCCCGCTCGCAAGCCCGGAGACCGGCCTGACACTGCCAACGGCATCACGGAGGGTGATGCGCGGTGCACCGTGGCGTTCAGCCATGGCTCCTGCGCGCGCTCCTTTTGCCTGCTTATTCCCTGTCGCCATGGCTTGCCGTGGTGCCAGCCAGCGGAGCCCCCCATGAGCGAAATCACCGAACGCGACGAACGTCACCTGGCGCGCATGCAGCGCAAGAAAGCGGTCATCGACGAACGCATCGCCAACTCCCCCAACGAATGCGGCTTGCTGCTGGTACTGACCGGCAATGGCAAGGGCAAGAGCAGCTCGGCGTTCGGCATGCTCGCGCGTGCGTTGGGCCATGGCATGCAGTGCGGTGTCGTGCAATTCATCAAAGGCCGCAACAGCACCGGTGAAGAGCTGTTCTTCCGTCGCTTCCCCGAGCAGGTGCGTTACCACGTGATGGGCGAGGGTTTCACGTGGGAAACCCAGGATCGCCAGCGTGACATCGCGGCGGCCGAGGCGGCATGGGCCGTGTCGCGTCAACTGCTGCAGGACGAATCTGTGCAGTTCGTGGTACTCGACGAGTTGAACATCGCCCTGAAGCACGGCTACCTGGAGCTGGATCAGGTGCTGTCCGACATCCAGGCCCGCCCACCCATGCAGCACGTGATCGTCACCGGCCGCGGTGCCAAACCAGAGATGGTCGAGCTGGCGGACACGGTGACTGAAATGGGCATGCTCAAGCACGCATTCCAGGCCGGCATCCGTGCCCAGAAGGGCGTGGAACTGTGAGCGCACCCCGCCAATGCCCTGCGGTACTGATTGCAGCCCCGGCCTCAGGGCAGGGCAAGACCACGGTGACCGCGGCCCTGGCCCGGCTGCACCGCAACTTGGGCCGCAAGGTACGGGTGTTCAAATGCGGGCCCGATTTTCTCGACCCAATGATTCTCGAACGGGCCAGCGGTGCGCCGGTGTATCAGTTGGACCTGTGGATGATCGGTGCCGAGGAAAGCCGCCGGTTGCTGTGGGAGGCCGCAGGTGAGGCCGACCTGATCCTGATCGAAGGGGTGATGGGGCTGTTCGACGGCACCCCCTCGAGCGCGGACCTGGCACGCCATTTCGGCGTGCCGGTGCTGGCGGTGATCGATGGTACGGCCATGGCCCAAACCTTCGGTGCATTGGCCCTGGGGCTGGCCCGCTATCAGCCCGACCTGCCGTTTGCCGGGGTGCTGGCCAACCGGGTGGGCAGCCTGCGCCACGCCCAGTTGCTTGAGGGTAGCCTGACCGAGGGGCTGCGCTGGTACGGCGGGTTGTCCCGTGAGCGGGGCATCGAGTTGCCCAGCCGCCACCTGGGCTTGGTCCAGGCCAGTGAACTGAACGACCTGGATACCCGGCTGGACGCCGCCGCGCAGGCGCTGGGTGACAGCTGCGATGCCACCCTGCCGCCCGCGGTCACCTTCGCCCAGCCACAGCCGTTGCAATCTCCTGCCATGCTGGAAGGTGTGCGGGTAGGCGTGGCGCACGACGAGGCCTTTGCCTTTACCTACGGCGCCAACCTTGAATTGCTGCGGCGCATGGGCGCGCAGCTGGCGTTCTTCTCGCCGCTGCATGACCAGGTGCTGCCGAGGGTCGACAGCCTGTACCTGCCTGGCGGCTACCCCGAACTGCATCACCATGCCCTGGCTGCTAACGCCCCGATGTGCCAGGCCATTCGCGCGCACCACGCCCAGGGCAAGCCCCTGTTGGCAGAGTGTGGCGGCATGCTGTATTTGCTGGAGGCGCTCACCGACGTGGCTGGCGAGCGTGCCGAGCTGCTGGGCCTGCTGCCTGGCGAGGCGACCATGCAAAAACGCCTGGCGGCCTTGGCCTTGCAGGCCGTGGAACTGCCGGAGGGCACCCTGCGTGGCCATACTTATCACCATTCCCTGACCAGCACCACGCTGGAGCCCGTTGCACGTGGCCTGAGCCCCAATGGCGGGCGGGGTAACGAGGCGGTGTATCGCCTGGGGCGGTTGACGGCTTCCTATGTGCATTTTTATTTCCCTTCGAACCCTGAGGCAGCGGCGGCGCTGTTGCGACCATGACCGAGCACGTTTTCAGTGAGCCCGAGCGCGCTGCGGTATACCGGGCGATCGGCGAGCGCCGCGACATGCGCCATTTTGCCGGTGGCGAGGTGGCGCCAGAATTACTGGCGCGGCTGCTGGCGGCGGCCCATCAGGCACCCAGTGTTGGCCTCATGCAGCCTTGGCGCTTTATTCGCATTACCCAGCGTGACTTACGCGGGCGCATCCAGGGGCTGGTCGAGCAGGAGCGTGTGCTGACTGCTCAGGCGTTGGGCGAGCGCTCCGACGACTTCATGAAACTCAAGGTTGAAGGCATAAACGATTGTGCAGAGCTGCTGGTGGCAGCCCTGATGGACAACCGCGAGCCGCACCTGTTCGGCCGCCGCACGCTGCCTGAAATGGACCTTGCCTCGCTGGCCTGCGCCATCCAGAACCTGTGGCTGGCTGCACGTGCCGAAGGGTTGGGTATGGGCTGGGTGTCGTTGTTCGAGCCGCAGGCGCTGGCCGCACTGCTGGGCATGCCCGCCGGGGCCAAACCAGTGGCGGTGCTCTGCCTGGGCCCTGTTACCGCGTTCTATCCGGCGCCCATGCTGGTGGTGGAGGGCTGGGCCCAAGCGCAGCCGCTGAGTGAGATGCTGTACGAAAACCATTGGGGGGCACGCCCATGAGCGTAGTCTTGCTGACCGTCGCCGGCGTGGCTTTGGATGCCCTGTTCGGTGAACCCCAGCGGTGTCACCCGTTGGTTGCGTTTGGCAACATGGCGGCCAACCTTGAGCGCCGTTTGAACGCGGGCGGCCGTGGCTGGCGCAGCCATGGCGTGAGTGCCTGGTTCCTGGCCGTGGTGCCCTTGACCTTGGTTGCACTGATACTGTCCTGGCTGCCGGGCATAGGCTGGCTGGTGGACGTGCTCGCGTTGTACTGCGCGTTGGGCCTGCGCAGTTTGGGCGAACATGTACTGCCCGTCGCTGCTGCCTTGCGCCAGGGCGACCTGGAAGAGGCGCGGCGCCGTGTGGGTTACCTGGTCAGCCGCGAAACCCGTGATCTGGATGAACCTGCGGTCGCCCGGGCGGCTACCGAGTCGGTGCTGGAAAACGGCAGCGATGCCGTGTTCGCCGCGTTGTTCTGGTTCGTGGTAGCCGGTGCGCCGGGTGTGGTGCTGTACCGTCTGAGCAATACCCTTGATGCCATGTGGGGCTACCGCAACGAGCGCTTCGAGCGTTTTGGCTGGTGCGCCGCGCGCATCGACGACCTGCTCAATTACGTGCCGGCCCGGCTGGTGGCATTGACCTATGCGGTGCTTGGCAAAACCCGCCTGGCACTGGCCTGTTGGCGCCGGCAGGGCCCCTTGTGGGACAGCCCCAACGCCGGGCCGGTGATGGCCGCTGGCGCGGGTGCGCTGGGGGTAGAACTTGGCGGGCCTGCGGTGTACCACGGCCAGTTGCACGAGCGCCCGCGCCTGGGCGAAGGGCCGGCAGCCAGCGAGGACGCCATCGAGCGTGGCTGGCAGTTGGTGCAGCGCGGGGTCTGGTTATGGCTGTTGGTGATCTGTCTGGGGGCGTACCTGAATGCTTGAACACGGTGGCCGCCTGCTGCGCGCAGTGCGCCAGTACGGCATTGCACGCGAGCACTGGCTGGACCTGTCCAGTGGCATCGCGCCTTGGCCCTTTCCCATCCCGTCTATTCCTGTGCAAGCCTGGGCCCGCCTGCCTGAAACCCATGACGGGCTGGAGCAGGCCGCCTGCCGTTACTATGGCGCCGCTCAGTTGCTGCCGGTGGCCGGGTCCCAGGCTGCCATTCAGGCGCTGCCGCTACTGCGCACGCCCGGCAACGTCGGGGTACTCACCCCATGCTATGCCGAGCACGCCCATGCCTGGCAGCGTGCCGGGCATCAGTTGACGGCGCTGGACGAAACCCAAGTCGAGGCATCACTCGATCACCTGGATGTGCTGGTGCTGGTGAACCCGAACAACCCGACCGGCCGCAGCCTGCCACGTGCAACCGTGCTGGCCTGGCACCAGCGCCTGGCAGCGCGTGGGGGCTGGTTGCTGGTGGACGAAGCCTTCATGGACAACACCCCCGCGTACAGCGTGGTGGATTGTGCTGAGCGCCCTGGGCTGATCGTTTTGCGCTCGTTCGGTAAATTCTTTGGGCTGGCGGGGGTTCGCCTGGGCTTCGTGGCGGCTGAGGGCAGCCTGCTGTCGCGCCTGGCCGACCTGCTTGGGCCCTGGACCATCAACGGCCCGACCCGGGTATTGGCCCAGGCCAGCCTGGCCGATCAGGCCACCCAGCATCTGCAGCGCGAGCGCTGCGCGGCTTACAGCCTGCGCCTTGCACAATTATTGGCGCGTGGCGGGCTTGCCGTCAGCGGCGGCTGCGACCTGTTTCAGTATGTGCGTTGCCAGCATGCTGCACACCTGCACGACCATCTTGCCCGCAGCGGCATTCTGGTTCGCCTGTTTGAACAGCCCTCGGCGCTGCGCTTTGGCCTGCCTGCCTGCGAGGCGGACGAACTGCGCCTGGCCCAGGCCCTGGCTACCTACAAGAAGGACACCCCATGACCACCCTCATGGTGCAAGGCACCACGTCCGACGCCGGTAAAAGCACCCTGGTGACCGCCCTGTGCCGCTGGCTGTTGCGCCAGGGCATCGGGGTGGTGCCATTCAAACCGCAGAACATGGCGCTGAACAGTGCCGTGACCGCCGATGGTGGCGAAATTGGCCGCGCCCAGGCCGTACAGGCCCAGGCCTGCCGCCTTGAGCCCCACACTGACATGAACCCGGTGCTGCTCAAGCCCAACAGCGACACTGGCGCCCAGGTGATCATCCATGGCCGCGCCGTTACCAGCATGAATGCGGTCGCGTACCACGACTACAAAGCCATCGCCATGCAAGCGGTGCTGGCCTCCCACCGGCGCCTTAGCGAGGCCTGGCCAGTGGTGATGGTAGAGGGGGCAGGGTCCCCGGCAGAAATCAACTTGCGTGCCGGCGATATCGCCAACATGGGCTTTGCCGAGGCAGTGGATTGCCCCGTCATTTTGGTGGCCGACATCAACCGCGGAGGGGTTTTCGCCCACCTTGTCGGTACGCTTGAGCTGCTGTCGCCCAGCGAGCAGGCGCGGGTCAAAGGGTTTGTCATCAACCGCTTCAGGGGCGATATCGCCCTGCTGCAACCAGGGCTCGACTGGCTGGAGCAACGGACGGGCAAGCCGGTGCTGGGCGTGCTGCCCTACGTCACCGACCTGCATCTGGAGGCCGAGGATGGCATTGATGCACGCCAGGGCGAGAAGGATGCACAGGTACTGAAGGTGATCGTGCCGGTGCTGCCGCGTATCAGCAACCACACCGACTTCGACCCGCTGCGCCTGCACCCGCAGGTGGACCTGCAGTTTGTGGGCCCAGGCCAGCCTATCCCACCTGCCGACCTGATTATCCTGCCGGGCTCCAAGAGTGTACGCAGTGACCTGGCCCAGCTGCGCGAACGCGGCTGGGACAAGGCCATCGAGCGGCATCTGCGCTACGGCGGCAAGTTGATCGGCATTTGTGGCGGGCTGCAGATGCTCGGCCGTGACGTCCACGACCCCGCCGGCCTGGAAGGCGCTGCAGGTTCCAGCGCGGGCCTGGGGCTGTTCGACTACGCCACGGTACTGGAGGCCGAGAAGCAACTGCGCAACGTGGCTGGCACCCTGGCGCTCGAAACCGCGCCGGTCACCGGTTACGAGATCCACGCCGGGGTCACGACCGGCCCGGCACTGGGCCACCCTGCGGTGCAGCTGGCCGATGGCCGCAGCGACGGCGCCATCAGTGCCGACGGGCAGGTGCTCGCCACTTACCTGCACGGCTTGTTCGAGGGCAGCGCCTCCTGCGCGGCGTTGCTGCGCTGGGCAGGCCTCGATGAAGTGCAGGTAATCGATTACCAGGCATTGCGCGAACGCGATATCGAACGCCTGGCCGACCTGGTTGAGCGGCACCTGGACACCCGCCGCCTGCTGCAACTGTGTGGGGTAGCCTGAAATGCACAACCTGATCCTGGGCGGTGCCCGCTCCGGCAAAAGCCGCCTCGCCGAACAACTGGCTGCCGACAGCGGACTGCCGGTGACCTACATCGCCACCAGCCAGCCCCTGGACGGTGAGATGAACGAACGTGTGCAACTCCACCGTCAGCGGCGCCCCGCCGAGTGGGGGTTGATCGAGGAACCCCTGGCCCTGGCTACCGTGTTACGGAGCGAAGCGGCAGAGGGGCGCTGCCTGCTGGTGGATTGCCTGACCTTGTGGCTGACCAACCTGCTGATGCTCGAAGACGATCAGCGCCTGGCCCAGGAGCGCGATGCGCTGCTGGAGTGCCTGCCCACCCTGCCTGGCACCCTGGTGCTGGTCAGTAATGAAACCGGCCTCGGCGTCGTGCCCATGGGCGAGCTCACCCGACGCTATGTCGACCTGGCCGGCTGGCTGCACCAGGCAGTGGCCGAGCGCTGTGAGCGCGTGGTGCTGACCGTGGCCGGCTTGCCCCTGATGCTGAAAGGACCTGCACTATGAACGCCACCTGGTGGCAGAACCCCTGCCAAGCCGTCGATGAAAACGCCACGGGCCAGGCCCGTGCCCGTCAGCAGCAGTTGACCAAGCCAGCGGGGTCCCTTGGCCAGCTGGAGAGCCTGGCCGTTCAGCTGGCCGGCCTGCAGGGGCGCGAGCGCCCGGCCGTGGATAACGTTTTCATCACCCTGTTTGCTGGCGACCATGGGGTCGTCGAAGAAGGCATCTCCGCCTACCCACAAGCCGTCACCGGCCAGATGCTGCGCAATTTTGTCGGCGGTGGCGCGGCAATCAGTGTACTGGCCCGTCAACTGCAGGCCAGCCTGGAGGTGATCGACCTGGGCACGGTCGACCCGCATCTGGAACTGCCAGGGGTGAGCCATTTGCGCCTCGGCGCCGGTACCGCCAACTTCGCCCGCCAGCCTGCCATGACGGCGGGCCAGCTGCAGGCGGCCTTGCAGGCTGGCCGCGACGGCGCACAGCGTGCCGCCCAGGCCGGTGGGCAATTGTTCATCGGTGGCGAGATGGGCATTGGCAACACCACGGCTGCAGCGGCCTTGGCCAGCGTGTTGCTGGGCTGCCCGGCAGCTGCCCTGAGCGGCCCGGGTACGGGCCTAGACAATGCCGGCGTGCGGCACAAGGCCGAGGTTATCGAGCGGGCGCTGAGCTTGCATGCGCTGCAGGCTACAGATCCGTTGCAGGCGCTGGCCTGTGTGGGCGGCTTCGAGATCGCCGCCCTGGCCGGTGCTTATTTGGGCTGCGCGCAAGCCGGGGTGGCGGTACTGGTGGACGGCTTCATTTGCAGCGTCGCTGCGCTGGTGGCGGTGCGGCTGAACCCACAGTGCCGCCCCTGGTTGCTGTTTGCGCACCAGGGCGCCGAGCCCGGACATCAGGCTGTGCTGGCTGCGCTGCAAGCCGAGCCATTGCTGGCGTTAGGCCTGCGGCTGGGCGAGGGCAGTGGTGCTGCCCTGGCCGTGCCGCTGGTGCGCCTGGCGTGTGCCCTGCACGGGCAGATGGCGACCTTTGCCGAGGCGGCCGTGGCGGACCGCCCGGCATGATTCTCGACCTGCTGCGCCACGGTGAAACCGTACAGGGTGGCCTGCGAGGCAGCATTGATGATGCCCTGACCGACAAGGGTTGGGCACAGATGCGCGACGCCGTGGCAAAGGCCGGCCATTGGCAGGTGCTGGTGAGTTCACCGTTGCAGCGTTGTGGTCGCTTCGCCGATGAGCTGGGGGCGCAATTGGGCTTGCCCGTGCAGCGCGAGCCTGCCCTGCAGGAGCTGCACTTCGGTGACTGGGAGGGCCGCACTGCTGCACAGATCATGGAACAGCAGGCCGACGAGCTGGGGCGCTTCTGGGCAGACCCCTACGCCTACACACCGCCCAACGGCGAACCGGTTGAAGCCTTTGCCGGGCGCGTGCTGACGGCGGTAGGGCGCCTGGCGTGCCAGCATGCCGGCAAGCGCGTGCTGCTGGTGACCCATGGTGGGGTGATACGCCTGTTGCTGGCCCGTGCCCGCGGCCTGCCAAGGGCACAACTGCTGCAGGTGGAGGTGGGCCACGGCGCACTCGTGCAGCTGCGGGTGACCGCGCAAGGGCAACTGATAGAGGGCTGCTGACATGCTACCGTTCTGGATTGCTTTGCAGTTTCTGAGCAGTTTGCCCGTCACCTTACCGGGCATGCCAGCCCCCCGCGAGGTCGGCCGTTCGCTGCTGTATTACCCGCTGGTTGGCCTGTTGTTCGGCCTGATGCTCTGGTTGGCCAGCCACCTGCTGCAAGCGGTGCCGGCACCGCTGCATGCGGCGTTGTTGTTGAGCTTGTGGGTGCTGCTGAGCGGCGCCTTGCACCTGGATGGCCTGGCGGACAGTGCCGATGCCTGGCTGGGCGGGTTTGGCGACCGCGAACGCACCTTGCAGATCATGAAGGACCCCCGCAGCGGGCCGGTGGCGATCGTCACCCTGGTGCTGGTGTTGCTGCTTAAATTCTGTGCCCTGTGGGTACTGGTGGAGCAGGGCGCTGGTGCAGTGTTGCTGCTTGCACCCGTGATCGGCCGGGCCGCGATGCTTGGCCTGTTTCTTTCTACCCCCTACGTCCGCCCTGGCGGCCTGGGCCAGGCGCTTGCCCAGCACCTGCCTCGACGGGCTGCCATGGGGGTCGTGCTGGTGTGTACTGCTGTCGGCCTGCTGATGGCGGGTTGGGCCGTGGTGCTGGCACTGGGTACGTTTGTCGCATTGCGGCGCTTGATGTGCCAGCGACTGGGCGGCACTACAGGGGATACAGCCGGTGCCATGCTGGAGCTGCTTGAGTTGGCCGTAGTGATCGGTCTAGCTTTGAGTATTTAGGTTTCCTACATAACTTTCAGAGCCTTCCTACAGAAATTATTGCGGTCATATTCCGTAAAAATCATTGAATAGTTTTGAAAAGACGCTAACCCCGCATTCACGTAGGCTCGCTGCTTTCTGAAAGCTGGAGCAGCCTGCCATGCGCCATTGGTTATTAACCGTTCTGCTGATGCTCTGTATACCTGTTGCTACGGCAGCAGACCTGATCACGTTCTGGGACACGCCACGCCACGGCGGCAATAGCTTCAATCGGCTGCCACCGGATCAAGCCTATTTCGACGCATTGCGCGGGTATGGCGCAACCTGGGTGCGGTTGTCCTACGACAAGTGGCAGCCTGCGCAGCGGGATTTTCTGCTGGGTAACGCCGATCGCTACCAAGGCCTGCCTGCAGCCGACCTGGCCACATTGCGTGCTGCTCTGGACCGTGCCCACCAGGCGGGGTTGAAGGTAGTGATCGCGCCCCTTTCACTGCCGGGCATGCGTTGGTCGCAAAACAACAAGGGCCAGTTCGACGACCGCCTGTGGCAGGACAAAGCCTATTGGTTGCAGGCCGCGGGCTTCTGGAAAGACCTGGCGCGGGAGCTGAAAGGCCACCCGGCTGTTGCCGCGTACAACCTGGTGAACGAACCCGCGCCCGAGAAAATGAGCGACCTGGCCGAGCACGCCGACGCCGAGAGCATGCGCCGGTGGTATGCCCGAGAGCAGGGTGGCGCGCGCGACTTGCCCGGGCTGTATCGGCAACTGATAACCGCTATCCGTCAGGAAGACCCAGCCACGCCGATCATGGTCGATGCGGGGTGGTTTGCCGCTGCCGATGCATTCGGCTACTGGCCGGCACCTCTGCCAGACCCACGTGTGCTCTACAGCATCCACATGTACGAGCCGTATTTCGTCACCAGTGCTCCCAATATGACCCGCAAGCAACCGTTGGCCTACCCTGGTGCGGCTCCCTTTGCCGGGCACACCCAGCAATGGGATAGCGAGCGGGTGAAGCGCTACCTGCAGCAGCCCATTGCCTGGGCACAGGCCATGAAATTGCCGCTTTCACGCCTGGTCGTAGGCGAGTTTGGCTGCATGCGCCGGCTGGCGGGCTGCCCGCGGTACCTTGAGGACGTTCTTGGGGTACTCGACGGTGCCCGGCTGCATTGGGCGTTCTACAGTTTCCGCGAAGACAGCTGGGATGGCATGGACTACGAGCTGGGCGCTGCGAAAGTGCCGTGGCGGTACTGGCAGGCGATTGAGGAGGGCGCTCCCGACCCGCTCCCTCGCAAGGCCACCCCGCAGTTCGAACCTATCGCCAAGCGCCTGCGCCAGGCCGAGGGCGCGCAGTAACCCGATACACCCTTACGCGCCACTTGATACCAGCCGGCCCGCGCGTTCATGCTGCATGCCAGTGAGCGGGAATCTACCCGCAAGCACCTTGCGATGGGCTGGAGATAACAATAATGAGTTCGGTGTGGCGCACCAGCGGGTGGGTATTGTTGGGGGCGGCGTTGATCCTTGCGCTGTCTTTGGGCGTGCGGCATGGCTTTGGCCTGTTCCTGGCGCCGATGAGTGCGGATTTTGGCTGGGGCCGAGGGGTGTTTGCATTCGCCATCGCCTTGCAGAACCTGGTCTGGGGGCTGGCCCAGCCGTTCGCGGGTGCTTTGGCTGACCGCCTCGGTGCCGGTCGGGTGGTGATGATCGGTGGGGTGCTGTACGCCACCGGGCTGGGACTGATGGGCATGGCCGACTCTGCCTGGTCGCTCTCGCTCAGTGCCGGGCTGCTGATTGGCATCGGCCTGTCCGGTACATCGTTCTCAGTGATATTGGGTGTGGTTGGGCGCGCCGTGCCGGCGGACAAGCGCAGTATGGCCATGGGCATCGCCAGCGCTGCCGGCTCGTTCGGCCAGTTCGCCATGTTGCCGGGCACGTTGGGCCTGATCCAGTGGCTGGGGTGGTCCGCCGCGTTGCTGGTGTTGGGGCTGCTGGTGGCGTTTATCGTGCCGTTGGTGGGCCTGCTGCGCGATCGCCCGCTGCCCGCGCTGGGCTGTGAGCAAACCCTGGGTGAAGCATTGCGCGAGGCGTGCGGGCATTCGGGCTTCTGGTTGCTGGCGCTGGGGTTCTTCGTGTGCGGGTTCCAAGTGGTGTTCATTGGCGTACACCTGCCGGCCTACCTGGTGGACCAGCACCTGCCGGCAACCACCGGCACCACCGTGCTGGCGCTGGTGGGCCTGTTCAATATCGCCGGTACGTTCACTGCCGGCTGGCTCGGTGGGCGCATGTCCAAGCCGCGTTTGCTCACTGGGCTGTATCTGCTGCGGGCGGTGGTTATCGTGCTGTTCCTGTGGGCGCCGGTGAGCGCGTTCAGTGCCTATCTGTTTGGTATCGCCATGGGGCTGTTGTGGTTGTCCACGGTGCCGCTGACCAATGGCACGGTGGCCACGTTGTTCGGGGTGCGTAACCTGTCGATGTTGGGCGGCATCGTGTTCCTGTTCCATCAGTTGGGGGCGTTTCTGGGCGGCTGGTTGGGGGGTGTTGTCTATGATCGAACGGGCAGCTACGACCTGGTCTGGCAGATCGCAATCCTGCTGAGCCTGATGGCGGCGGCCCTCAACTGGCCTGTGCGTGAACGGCCCGTGGCGCGTTTGCAGGCGGCAGCATGAACCGGTCTGTGGCGCGGGTGGGGCTGGTAATTGTGGCGCTGGGAGCGCTGGCCCTGGTGTGGTGGGGGTGGCACCAGGGCGGCATGGCGTTGATGCAATTGGGCATGGGCGTTTGTTAAGCGCTACGCTGCAAGTTCGGGTATTGGCCAACAGGAGTCAGTTGACGTGAAGACACAGTGGTTGACAGTACCGTTGCTGGCGTTGTGCGCCGCGCTACCGGTTTGGGCGGCCGAGTGCCCGGCGGTATTGCAGGGGGCGCTGCCAGAACTGCGGGGCAAGGGGCAGGTGGATTTGTGCGAGCGCTATGGCGGTAAGCCGCTGGTGGTGATCAACACGGCCAGCTATTGCGGTTTTGCGCCGCAGTTCGAGGGGCTTGAGGCCGCGTACAAGGAGTATCACGGTCGGGGGCTCGAGATGTTGGGGGTGCCTTCCAATGACTTCAAGCAGGAGGATGCCGACAGCGAGAAGACGGCGAAGGTCTGTTATGCCAATTATGGGGTGACCTTTACCATGACCAAGGAACAGGCGGTACGGGGTAAGGATGCGATCCCTCTGTTTGTGGAACTGGCGAGGCAGAGCAGTGCGCCGAAGTGGAATTTTTATAAGTATGTGATTGATCGGCAGGGGAAGGTGATTGCGAGTTTTTCCAGTTTGACGAAGCCGGATGATCCGGCGTTTCGGGGGGCGATTGAGAGGGCTCTGGGGCGGTAGGGTTGAGTGGTTGTACTGGGGTACATATATTGGTTTTGAAGTTTGAAGTTGTTTGCTGCGTGGGTTTTTATGGCGGGCATAGTCCGTATGCGATGGAGACGCTTAATCACCTTTTCGCCCTTACGGCGAGTCACTTTTTGT
>NZ_JACVVH010000047.1:0-38786 GCF_016647865.1 Pseudomonas sp. S60
GGTGCTCAGGCTCATTCGCCGCTATCTGGAGGCTGGGGTCATGACGGGCGGGATCGTCAGCCAACGGCAGGAGGGGACGCCGCAAGGCGGCCCGCTCTCGCCGTTGCTGTCGAACATCCTGCTCGATGAACTGGACCGTGAATTGGAGCGGCGGGGCCATCGCTTCGTACGCTATGCCGATGATGCGAACATCTATGTACGCAGTCATCGGGCCGGCGAGCGGGTGTTGGTCAGCGTCGAGCGCTTCCTGAGAGAACGCTTGAAACTGGCGTTGAACAGGAAGAAGAGCCAAGTGGCAAGCGCGTGGAAGTGCGACTACCTGGGTTATGGGATGAGCTGGCATAAACAGCCTAGGCTGAGAGTGGCGACGATGAGTCTTAGCCGCTTGCGCGGTAAGCTCAAGGAACTGCTGCGGGGGGCGCGAGGCTGCAAGGTGACCTACATCATCGAGTGGCTGAACCCCGTGCTACGGGGCTGGGCGAGCTACTTCAAGCTCAGTCAGGGCAAACGCGCCCTTGAGGAATTGGACGGGTGGATCAGGCACAAACTTCGCTGTGTCATCTGGCGTCAATGGAAGCGGCCCTTCACGAGGGCGCGCAACCTGATGCGCTTGGGGTTGGGCGAAGCGCGAGCCTGTAAATCGGCGTTCAATGGTCGTGGCCCATGGTGGAACTCGGGGGCGTCGCATATGAATCAGGCGCTGCCGAAGAAACTATGGGATCGACTTGGACTTGTCTCGATACTGGATACGATAAACCGGCTTAGCCGTATAACCTGAACCGCCGTATACGGAACCGTACGTACGGTGGTGTGAGAGGACGGCGGGTGTGAGCCCGCCTCCTACTCGATTTCTTCACGCAATCCCGGGAAGCTTGGGGTTGGGTGTCGGTGTCGGTGTCGGTGTCGGTGTCGGTGTCGGTGTCGGTGTCGGTGTCGCGAGCTTATCCATTGCGGACGGTGACGCCGCCGGCCCCTTCCGCCTTTACGGCGGGTCTATTTTGTCTTGGCAAAATAGACGAAAACCGCTTGCTCCTGCATCCGGCCCTCCGCTGCGCTCCGGGTCCCCTCCCTCCGGTGCCTGCCGGGGCTACGCGGCCTACGACTTGCTTCGCAAGTCTTCACCTCGCGTTTTCGGCTGCGCCGAAGGTGCTGCGCACAGCCCCGGCAGACACCTCCGCTCGGCCTCCTGACGTCGCGAGTTACGGGCGGCGACACGAAAGACCCATGTTTGAAAACGACAGCGGCATCGGTAACCCGAGACGATCCAGGCGCTCTTGCTCTTCAGTGCGCGGACTTTCAGGAGCAGGAAATTGCGACTTCGGCCGGCCGAGTGGAGGTGTCTGGAGGGGGCAGGTGCGCAGCACCCTTCGGCGTAGCCGAAGACGCGAGATGAAGACTTGCGCAGCAAGTCGTAGGCCGCGGAGCCCCCGCAAGGCACCGGAAGGAGGGGACCCGAAGCGAAGCGTAGGGCCGGCTGTGGGAGCGGGCGGTTTTCGTCCATTTTGCCGCATCAAATCGGCATAGGGGGCGACCATCTGGCCGCGCCCCTGCCACACCACCCGGCATGCGGGTCCGCACCGGGCGGTTCGAGATATCCAGGTCAACAGAGCCTGGGAAGTCCCAACCGGTCAAACCATACCACCGTAAGGATTCCATGAATGAAACCAGCACTGTTGTGCCAAATACGGTGGCTATCAGCCGCAATCTGTGCCGCACGTTCAGGGGGCGCCCCTAGCTTGCGCAATTCACGATAGATAGTTTTGCCGGTTCTCCACTGCTTGAGCTGCAAGGCCCTGAGTCGTCGGCGTATCCAGCCATCCAGTCGCTCCCACATCGCTGTGGTTTGCGACAGACAGAAGTACGCTTTCCAACCCCGTAGATAAGGCCTAAGCCCTTCGATCACCTGCTCCAGGCTCCGCCCGCTATTACGCGCTGTCAGTTTCCGGATTCGTTGCTTGAAGGCCTGTATGGCCTTGCTTGCGACCCATCTCCGTATCTTTCCGTCAGGAGTGAGCCAGAAGCCATACCCGAGAAATTTCCGGCCAAATGCACTGGCAACCGCACTCTTGCTTTCGTTCACGCGCAACCCAAGACGGCTGTAAAGGCGTCGGAGCATTGCCATCACCCGCTGGCCGGCTTTGGGGCTGCGAACGTAAACGTTGCAGTCGTCTGCGTATCTGACAAAACAGTGGCCTCGTTTCTCCAGTGCCTTGTCCACCTCGTCCAACACCACATTCGCCAACAGAGGTGAGAGCGGGCCACCTTGCGGTGTCCCCTGCCTGCTGACGACTATGTCCTGTCCGATCCGTGCCCCGCAGTTCAAGTAGGCCCTGATCAAACGCAGGATGCGCCGATCACTCACCTTCTTGCCCAGACGGGCGATCAGCAGGTCGTGGTTCACGCAGTCGAAGAATTGCTCCAGATCGACATCTACCACGACCTGACGGCCCAATTGGATATGCTGCTGCGCTGCAAGAACAGCTTGCTGGGCACTGCGTCCGGGGCGAAATCCATAGCTGTGATCGCTGAAGCCGGGATCCAGCAATGGCTGGAGTACCTGCAACAGCGCTTGTTGAATGAGTCTGTCCGTAACCGTAGGAATGCCGAGCTTGCGCTCGCCTCCGCCAGGTTTGGGGATAAGCACCCTGCGCACAGGCGCCGGCCGATAGTCACCCGCCAGAAGCTGGGCTCGTATTGCTGGCCACGTCGTTTTCAGCTGCTGCACGGTTTCGTCGATCGTCAGACCGTCTACACCGGCAACACCTTTATTCGACCGCACCTGCTTGAGGGCAAGCAGTAGATTTCCTCTGTCGAGCGCTGCTTCCAGCAGCCTCGAACCTGTGAGGCTCGGGTCAGGACGCGGACAACGGGCTTCAACGCTGGAGGCGTGGCCTGGGGATTCACCCTTCGCCACTGCCTCCCGCTCCGGCTCACCGGGCATCTGTTGCATGGCCTGTTGTATCGTCATGTCGAACCACTTTCCTTCTCGTTCAGCCCTTTGCCGCAACATCGCGGCTACTATGGCCTCTGCTGACTTCTCGCTCCGGCTCACACCGTCGTCCTTTCAGACATGAGGCGAGATCTCCCCGGGTAAGAACGCCATCCTTCACCTCACAACCGCCGCATTTACGTATCCGGCCTCTAGGCCACAAGGGCTTCGCAGGACATTGGCTGCTCGCCCTGACCGGATCCGCCTCGAATGCGATTCGTGTACCTCGGCTCGAGGTTTATGCTCCACGCTTCCTCCCCACAGTCGGTCGCCCTTCTGCAGTTGCGCTTCACTTCGCTCACTGTGGCCAGCTCACGAGGGGACTTTCACCCCTAGGATGGCGCCCATGCCGGGCGCACAATGGACCCGCCGTAAAGGCGGAAGGGGCCGGTGGCGCCACCGCCCGCAATGGATAAGCTCGCGGTGCCGGTGCCGGTGCCGGTGCCGGTGCCGAAAGCCCCCTGCAACCCCGAAATTCCGTGAAGAACCTTTTTTTCGGCTCTTCGCGGGACC
Source organism: Pseudomonas sp. S60 (assembly GCF_016647865.1). Lineage (NCBI taxonomy): Bacteria > Pseudomonadati > Pseudomonadota > Gammaproteobacteria > Pseudomonadales > Pseudomonadaceae > Pseudomonas > Pseudomonas sp. S60. The sequence goes on from NZ_JACVVH010000047.1 coordinate 3,503, forward strand.
TGGGTTGAGGCTTCCAGGTACCCGCCCCTCGCCCCCAAAGAAAAAAGCCTGCCGAAGCAGGCTCCCGGACAGCTACGAAATCAGCAGCCCTTGAACACCGGCTTGCGCTTCTCACGGAAGGCGTTGACCGCTTCCTGATGGTCCGCAGTCTGGTTGGACAGCGCCTCGTACGCCAGCGAAGCATCGATCACCGAGGTGACCACCTGCTTCAAGGCAATATTGATCGACGCCTTGGTCCACTGGATGGCGTTGGCCGCGCCATTGGCCAGGCGGCTGGCCAGCTCCTGCACCCGGCCATCGAGCTCCTCCGGCGCCACCGCATAGTTGATCAGGCCGATGCGCTCGGCCTGTTCGGCGGTCAGCAGGTCCCCCGTCAACAGGAATTCCTTGGCCTTGGCGTAGCCGACCAGTTGCGGCCAGATGGCCGCCCCGCCATCACCGGCGACGAAGCCGACGGCCACGTGCGGGTCGCCGATCTTCGCTGGCAGCGCGGCATAGGAAATGTCGCTGAACAGGGCCAGGGTCGCGCCGAGCCCGATGGCGTGGCCGTTGATCTTGGCGATGATCGGCTTCTGGCAGTCGAGCATGGAGAACACGATCTGCTTGCCGCGACGCATGCTGTCGACGAAACGCTGCGGCTCGTCGATGACCCGCTGCATTTCCTCGATGTCGCCGCCCGCGCTGAAGGCACGCCCCGCGCCGGTAAAGATGATCACCCGGGTCAGCGGGTCATGGCCGGCGTCGATGAACACGCGGGCCAGTTCCTTGTCCATGTCGTCGTCGATCGCATTGAGCGTTTCGGGACGGTTGAGCGTGATCGTCAGTACGCCGTTGTCGCGCTCGAGCTTGAGCGCCTGGTAGTTGGAAAAGTCCATCAGTTGCCTCGTTCCACGTTATAGGGTTTACGGCACTTGCCGCGGCTCAGATCTCGACCATCTGGAAATCGCCCTTGGCCGCACCGCATTCGGGGCACGCCCAGTCGTCGGGGACGTCCTCCCAGCGGGTGCCTGCCGGGATGCCTTCATCGGGCCAGCCCTCGGCTTCGTCGTAGATGAATCCACAGAAAAAACACTGCCACTTCTTCATCGCTCGCTCCCCGGGCGTCAGGCCACGTGCCATTGCAAAGGCAGGTGGAGCATGCCGTTGACCATGCCGGAGGCACAGCGCGGTTGCTCACCCGCCTTGATCTCGAATTCGGGAATGCGCTTGAGCCATTCCTGCAGGAACACCTTGATTTCAGTGCGTGCGAGGAACGAGCCCGGGCAGCGGTGCGGACCGTTGCCGAAGGCGGCATGCACCACCGGCTTGCGGCCCAGGTCGATGTCCATCGGGTTGGCGAAACGCCGCTCGTCCAGGCCGAACAGGGCGTTGGGCACCTGGATCTGGTCGCCCTGCTTGAGCTGCACGCCGTTGAACGCCGTGTCTTCCACCACCACCCGGGCGGTGTTGGTCACGCCGTGGCGGCGGATCAGTTCGTCGACGGCGGTGAGGATCAGCTCGGGCTCCGCCGCCAGGCGCCGGCGCTCGATGGGATGTTCGGCAAGGAAGCGGCAGATGAAGCTCATCATGGCAGCGACGGTGTCCAGGCCGCCGAACAGCACGACGATCATCATCCCGAACATGCGCTCGGGGGAAATCGGCTGCCCGTCGATCCTGGCGTTGACGATCAGGCTGATCAGGTCATCGCCCGGGTTGCGGGTGCGTTCCTCCACCCACTTGCCGATATAGCCCATCAGCATGCCCTGGGAGCGCTGGCGTTCCTGCAGGTCGCCCCGCACCGACAGCTCGGCCATTTCCAGCAATTGCAGGCGGTCGTCCTGGGGCAGGTCCACCAGGCGCAGGAAGATGACGATCGGCAGCATCTTGGCGAATTCGCCGACGAACTCGCATTCGCCACGGGCCTTGAAGCCTTCGATCAGTTCGATGGTCAGCGCCCGCACATCCTCCTCCATCGAGGCGATGGCCTGGGGCAGGAAGGACGGGGTGATCAGCGTCCGGTACGCCGCGTGCTCCGGCGGATCCAGCTCCAGGGGTACCAGTTGCACGTCCTCGCTGCGCGGCACGGTGACCCGGGCATGGGAGAAACGCGCCGCATCCTTCTGGATCGTCTCGATGTCCTGGGCCCGGGTGGCGATCCAGTGACCACCGTTATAGGGCGACCAGACCACGTCCGGGCCGTCGTGCAGGGTCTTCCAGGCGGCGTGGACGTCGGTTTCGGCACCGGGTGGGTGCATGAAGTCGAAGTCCACCACGCGGTCCGCGGGGACATGGCCGGGAACGACCCAGTGTGCGGGATAGCTCATTGCAGGCTCCATGGAGGGAAATCATTTCCCTCTTATTGTTGTTTTAGGAACATCGTTCGCATTTTTGTATAACACGAGCCGTCATGAATCAACCCGGGGGCTGATCTCGCGACGGCCCGCACGGGCTCAGACCGGGTCCCAGGTGAAGACTTCGCCGGAGCGTTCGACCGGGATGAACGAGCCCTTGAGCGCCGGCATGCCGTGCTCGGCCAGGCTTTCCGCGGTCCAGCCCTCGGAGCGCTGCACCGAACGGATCGGCCGCGGCTGGCTCATCAGGAAGATTTCGTTGTTGCGCACCGCGAACACCTGGGCATTGACCTCCGCCGCCCGGTCACTGGCCAGGTAGACGCAGATCGGGGCGATCTTGGCCGGGGTCATCTGCTTGATCTTCTCGACCCGGGCCTGCTGCTCCGGAGTGTCGGTCGGGATCGCGCCGATCATCCGGCTGTAGGCGAACGGCGCCACGCAATTGGAACGCACGTTGAATTTCTGCATGTCCAGGGCGATCGACTTGGACAGCGCCATGATCCCCAGCTTGGCGGCGTTGTAGTTGGCCTGGCCGAGGTTGCCGATCAGGCCCGAGGTGGAGGTCATGTGGACGAAACAGCCCGCCTCCTGTTCCTTGAAGTAGTTCACCGCCGCGCGGCTGACGTAGAAGGAACCGTAGAGGTGGACCTTGAGCACGGCGTCGAACTCTTCGGCCGTCATCTTGTGGAAAAAGCGATCGCGCAGGATGCCGGCGTTGTTCACCACGCAGTCGATCCGGCCGAACTGCTGCACCGCCTGCTCGACCATGCGCGCGGCGGCGGCCGGGTCGGACACGCTGTCGGTGTTGGCCACCGCCTGGCCGCCGGCCGACAGGATCTCGTCGACCACGCGCTGGGCCGGGCCGACATCGACCCCTTCGCCCGAAACCGAGGCGCCGACGTCGTTGACCACGACCTTCGCGCCCTGCTGCGCCATCTGCAGGGCGATGTCGCGCCCGATACCGCCACCGGCCCCCGTTACCAGGACCACCTTGCCTTCAACCATCGAACCCATCTCAAAGCCCCTCGATCAAGAGATACACCGTCCGAACGGACGACGCTCTGCCGCAAGCCCGTCTACTACGCTGACGGAAAGCAGCAATCCGCGATCATAATCATGAACGCTGTTCCCATATAAAAACAGCTGCTAGCATGAAGATCAACCCCGCAGGTGCCTGACGGGTCGTGGGGTCCGTTCGGGGACTGGATGGATCTACCCGGGCTTCACTGGCTGGCAGGGCAGCGGAATGCAATTACTAGACGATAAATTCTAAACGTCATTTGATATACTGCACGACATTCGCGCCAGCGATGGACGCGACCCTTTATTCCCGCCCTTCTCAAACATTGGGATATTTCATGAAAAACAGGGAAAACGACGTGGATGCCGTAGAAACGACACCTCCGCTGGGCCCTCGCTCGGTGACCCGCATCCTCGGACTGTTCGAAGTACTGGCCAAGGCCGGTGATGGCATGTCGCTCGCGGAACTGAGCAGCACCCTCGAAACCCCCAAAAGCAGCCTGTTGACCCTGCTGCGGCCGCTGGTCGCCGAGGGTTACCTGAGCCACGGCAACAACCGCTACCGCCTCGGCCCCTTCATCTACCGGCTGGCCGGCAATATCCTGGCGACGCGCAATTTCCCGAAACTGATGCGCCCCTACCTCGAGGAACTGGCCTCGAAAACCGGTGAGAGCGTGTACCTGTCGGTGATCGATGTCGAATCGCAGATGGTCACCCACATCGATGGCATCGACTCGCAGAATCCGGTGCGCTACGTCTCGCCGCTGGGTGCGCCGCGCCCCCTGCACTGCACTGCCCCCGGCCGTCTGCTACTCGCCTACCAGGACGAGAAGGTCCAGGAGCACTACCTCAAGACCGCCAAGCTCAAGGCCATGACCTGGCGTACGGTCACCGACCGCAACACGCTGAAGAAACAGCTCAAGGAAATCCGCGACAGCGGCGTGTCCATCAGCATCAGCGAGCTGAGCGAAGGCGCGGCCGGTATCGCCGTCCCGGTATTCGACACCGACGGCTCGGTGGCGGCGGCCCTGGTGATCGCCGCGCCGGCCGAACGCATGCAGCACAAGCTCAACGAGCTGCGCGCCGTGCTGGTCGAGGCCGCTTCCGACGCATCCGGCCAGTTGAACAACTGACGAGCAGCCCCCGACGCGGTCGTTGCCTTCGAGAACCTGACGTCTCCAGGTAACGGCCGGGCGGCCTAGCGATACACCGACTCCTCCTGCGCTCCCAGGCATTTCGCCTGATCACGATCGAGCCAATCCCGCCGCTTAGCGACGGCGACGCCTGCCGCCCTTTCCGCCATTCCCCGCTCCAGCAGCGCGGCGTCCTGTCACGCGGCAAAAAACATTTCCAATGATGTCAACGGCTTAACGCCGCGCCCCCGGGAATTTGCCTGGAACGCTCTTTTCGAAGCCAAAAAAGCCGTGCTAGATTAAAAACAGAACTATGTTCATATATATGAACGAAATCTTGGCTACTTGGGAGATCTATCCGGCCAGGGCGGACCCTGGCGGCACGCATCGTGTTCTTTCCACAGCACGTCCATAGCGGACAAACCTCACCAACAATAATTAACAAAGGTTTGTAAATGATGATCAGAGTGCCTTCAGGACGAGTGGCCGCCTCACCGCGCTTGCTCGCCATGGCTACCGCTTTACTGGCCGCGGGCCAGGCATACGGATTCGACATCGATCTGGGTGAGTCGGACTTTCACCTGCGTTGGGACAACACCGTCAGGTACAACTGGGGGATGCGCCTGCAGAAGCAGAGCCATCTGGTCAATCGGGCCAGTGGCGGCGCCTTCGACCAAAGCAACGCCGCCTTCGACCGCTACGACACCATCACCAATCGCCTGGACCTGCTGTCCGAGGTCGACCTCAACTATCAGAACAAGTATGGCGCACGGCTGAGTGCCGCGGCCTGGTACGACCAGGCCTACGACGGCAAGGACCCGGCACGGGTGCCTGGCGGCAGCAGCTATGCCGACAACCACTACAGCGACGTGGTCAAGCGTTACTACGCCGGCCCTTCCGGCGAGTTCCTCGACGCCTACGTCTACGGCCGCTTCGAGCCGGCGGGCCTGCCCATGGATATCCGCGCCGGCCAGCACGCGGTGATCTGGGGTGAAGCGCTGTTCGGCAGTACCAACGCCATTTCCTACGCCCAGGCCCCGAGCGACCTGCGCAAGACCACCGCGAACCCCGGCGCCTCGGCCAAGGAGACCGCGCTGCCGATCAACCAGGTCTCGACCATGGTGCAGTTGAACGATCAGTTCGTCCTGGCCGCCCAGTACCTGTTCGACTGGAAACCCAACCGCATCGCCGAAGGCGGCACCTACTTCGCCGGTTCCGACAGCATTCTCGAAGGCCCGAACGTCGGCCGCGGCAAGTCGATCGATGGCGACAGTGGAGACTACGGCCTGTCGTTGCGCTGGCGGCCCGACTGGTTCGACGGCACCCTGGGCGCCTACTACCGTCGCTTCGACGAAAAATCCGCCTGGGCCTCGCAGATCGACGCGTCCACCGGGCTGGCCCGGGCGGTGTACGCCAAGGACATCGATCTCTACGGCCTGAGTGTCAGCTCCAACATCGGCGGGCTGTCGGTGGGCGCCGAGCTGTCCTACCGGGAAAACATGCCGCTCAACAGCAGCGGCGCCGCGGCAGACCAGGCCCACCGCCTCGAAGGCGCCAGGGGCTCGACCTGGCATGCGGTGCTCAACGCCGTGCAGACCTACGGCGACACCGCCGTGTTCGACTCTGCCAGCCTGTCGGGCGAGCTGTCCTGGGCCCGGCTGGACAAGGTGACCGACAACGCCGCGGCCTACCGGGCCAAGGGCTACAACGCCGGTTGCGGCGAAGATGCCAGGCTGCGCGGCTGCTCCGACGATGACTTCTACAGCGCATCGCTGTCCTTCACCCCGGTGTGGACCCAGGTGTTCCCGAGCATCGACCTGAAACTGCCGATGTTCCTCTCGCGCAACCTCAGCGGCAACGCACCGACCAATGGCGGCGGCAGCGAAGGCCTGACCACCGCCAAGATCGGCATCTCGGCCGAAGCCTATGCGGTGCATTTCATCGACCTGGCCGTGACCTACTACGACCAGAAGCACAGTGACTCGCGAAACCTGGTCCTGGGCCCGCCCTACCTCGACAAGGCCTGGGTCTCGCTGACCTACCAGACCACCTTCTGATTCGCTGACGTCCACGGGGATATTCCATGTTCACATCCAAACTGTTCGCCTGTGCGCTGACCACCCTCTGCGCGGGCTCCACGCTTGCCGCCGTCAGCCCGGACGAAGCCGCGCAACTGGGCAAGAACCTGACGGCCTTCGGCGCCGAGCAGGCGGCCAATGCCGCCGGCACCATCCCGGCGTACGACGGCGGCTTGCCGACGTCGACCAATCCGCCAGGGTTCGTCAAGGACTCCGGCAAGTGGATCAACCCCTATGCACAAGAGAAACCGCTGTACAGCATCACCGCGGCCAACATGGCCGAGTACGCCGACAAGCTCAGTGAAGCGACCAAGGTGATGCTGCAGCGCTATCCAAGCTACCGCCTGGACATCTATCCGACCCACCGAAGCGTCGCCTACCCGCAGTACATCCTCGACAAGACCCGCGACAACGCCACCAAGGCCTCGCTGTCGGCGGACGGCAACACCCTGGCGGGGGCGATCGGCGGCATTCCGTTCCCGATCCCGAAGACCGGCTACGAAGTCATGTGGAACCACATGGCGCGCTTCAACGGCGTCGCCGCCGAAGACCACATGCGCAACTTCTATGTGGACAGCAACGGCAAGCGGATCAACTCCGGCGAAATCAAGCTGTCGAGGAACTTCACCTTCCACAACCCGGCGGCAACGGCCGAGAGCCTCAAGAAGAACGATGCCTTCATCTTCCAGAACGCCTACAACTTCACAGGTCCAGCCCGCAGCGTGGGCGATGCCACCATGTACTACGACACCATCGACATGAATGCCATGCCGCGCCGGGCCTATGCCTATTCGGCCAGCACCCGCCGCGTGCGGCTCAGCCCCGATATCGCCTACGACACCCCCATCGCCTCCCAGGGCGGGGTAACGACCTACGACGATGCCGAGCTGTACACCGGCAAGCTGGACCGTTTCGACTGGAAGCTGGTGGGCAAGCGCGAGCTGTACATCCCGTACAACATCTATGACCTGAGCTTCAAGGTCCATTCCGACCAGGCGCTGACGCCCAACCATGTCAATCCCGATGCCGTGCGCTGGGAGCTGCACCGCGTCTGGGTGGTCGAGGGCACCCTGAAACCGGGCCTGCGCCATGTCTACAGCAAGCGGGTCTACTACTTCGACGAGGACTGGTCGGGCGCCGGCGTCAGCGACGAGTACGACGGCGCGGGGAAACTCTACAAGGGCTTGCACATGGGCATGAGCCAGCTCTACGACAAGCAGGTGCCGATGTCCCGGACCTACTGGGCCTACGACCTGGCCACCGGCGTGTACTCGTTCTCGCAGAACTACGCCGACCTGAAGTTCGGCTGGCGGGTCATGGACAAGCCCTTCCCGCCCTCCACCTTCACCCCGGAAGCCCTGCAGGCCCGTAGCGGCCGTTAATCCACCTGGCGAACGCGCGCCACCCGGACACCCGGCTGGCGCGCCCTTGGAAGGTCATTCACATGGGATTTATCTATCAAGCCCTGGTGGCGCTGGTAGTGGCTTGCTGCGCCTGCGCGGCGAGCGCCGACACGCTGTTCCGCGACCCGCTCGACACCCCCGCCCTGCACAGCGACAAGGCCGGCACCAGCCTGCTGGTCGGCGTGACCCGCACGCCAGGCGGACGCTGGGTGGCGGTGGGACGGCGCGGCCACGTGCTCTGGTCGGACGATGCGCACGCCTGGCATCAGGCCAAGGTACCGGTCTCCGTCGACCTGGTGGCGGTCAGTTTTCCCTCCGGCGAACACGGCTGGGCCGTCGGCCACGGCGGCGTGATCCTGCGCAGCCTGGACGGCGGCCGCAGTTGGGAAACGCAACTGGACGGCCGGCGCCTGGCCGACCTGCTGATCGCCCACTGGACACCGCTCGCCGCCCAGGCGAGCGAGACGGAACCCGGCGCCCACCTGGCGTTGCAGGATGCCGAACGGTTCAAGGACGAGGGGCCGGGACGGCCGTTCCTCGATGTCGCCTTCATCGATGAGCAGACCGGTTACGCCGTGGGCGCCTACAACCTGATCCTGATGACGACCGACGCGGGTGCGCACTGGCAAGTGCTGTCCGACCGGGCGGACAACCCGTCCGCCTTGCACCTGAACGCGGTTCGCCTGCTCGACAGGCAGGCCTACCTCGTCGGAGAACAGGGCCTGCTGCTCCACGAGAATCCGGCGACCGGCCGCTTCGAGGCCATCCAGACGCCCTACGGCGGCACCTGGTTCGGCCTGCTGGCGCGGCCAGACCTGATGCTGCTGTTCGGCCTGCGCGGCACGGCCTACGCGAGCCATGACCAGGGCGCCAGCTGGACCCGGGTCGACACCGGGACCCAGGGCACCCTCAACGCCGGCGCCAGCCTGGCGGACGGCCGGGTGGTCCTGGTGACGGCCGAGGGCCGCCTGTTGCTCAGCGACGACGCCAGCGTCGGGCATTTTCGCGCCGTGCCCGTCGACTCCACCCAACCACTCTATGGCATCGCCACCGGCCAGGACGCCACCGCCGTGGCGGTCGGTGCCGCTGGCGTCCGGCTGTTCGACCTCGCCGCCGACGCGGCAAGCCGCTAGGGAACCCAGGCATGACCCACTTTGAAACCGATCCCTCGAAGGACGCCCCGGTCATCGGCAGCCCGGAGCTGTTCGATACGCGCTCAGGCTCATGGCTGGAGCGCCTGCTGTTCAACCATCGCCTGCCGATCATCGTGCTGTGCAGCGCGCTGACCCTGTTCTTCGCGCTGCACGCCAGCCGGCTCGGGGTGAACGCAGGCTTCGAAAACCTCATCCCCCAGTCCCACCCCTACATCCGCAACTACCTGCAGAACAAGGCCGAGCTGAGCGGCCTGGGCAACAACCTGCGGGTGGTGGTGGAGAACACCGACGGCGACATATATGACCCGCAGTACCTGGAGGTGCTGCGCCGGGTCAACGACGCGCTGTTCCTGACGCCGGGCATCAACCGGCCCTTCGTCAAGTCGATCTGGATGCCCGCCGTGCGCTGGACGGAGGTGACCGAGGAAGGCTTCCGCGGCGGCCCGGTGATGCCCGATACCTACGATGGCAGCGCCGCCTCGATCGCCGGCCTGCGCGCCAACATCGGCCGGGCCGGGTTGCTCGGCACCCTGGTCGCCAATGACCAGCGCTCCACCATGATCGTCGCGCCGGTGCTGGAGAAATACGCCGATACCGGCCAGCCCATCGACTACGGTGCCCTCCAGCAACAGCTGGAAAGCCTGCGGGCGCTGGCGAACGAGGGCGATCATCCCGGCAAGGTGCGCATCCACATCATCGGCTTCGGCAAGCTGGTCGGCGACCTGATCGCCGGGTTGCACCAGATCATGTCCTACTTCGCGGTCGCCGCGGCCATCGCCATCCTCGTGCTGTTCGCCTACACGCGGTGCGTGCGCAGCACCGTGCTGGTGGTGGGCTGCTCGCTGATCGCGGTCGCCTGGCAGCTCGGCATCGTCCGTCTGCTGGGCTTCTCCCTTGATCCCTATTCCGTGCTGGTGCCGTTCCTGGTCTTCGCCATCGGGGTGTCCCACGGCGCGCAGAAGATGAACGGGATCATGCAGGACGTCGCCCGGGGCACGCACAAGTACGTGGCCGCGCGCTACACCTTCCGCCGCCTGTTCCTCGCCGGCCTGACCGCGCTGATGGCGGACGTGGTGGGCTTCGCCGTGCTGATGGTGATCGATATCCCGGTGATCCAGGACCTGGCGCTCACCGCCAGCATCGGGGTCGCCGTGCTGGTGTTCACCAACCTGATCCTGCTGCCGATCCTGCTCTCCTACCTGGGCGTCGGCACGTCGGCGGCCCGGCCGGTCGCCGCCGGCGCCATGCCACCCTCGCGCCTGCGCGAAGCCCTGGTGCGCTTCACCGAACCGCGCCTGGCGGCAGTCGCCCTGGTCGTTGCCGCTGCCCTGGCCGTCGCCGGCTTCATGGTCAGCCTGCACCTGCAGATCGGCGACCTCGACGCCGGCGCCCCGGAATTGCGCGCCGACTCCACCTACAACCGCGACACCGCCTACATCAATGCCCACTACGGGCTGTCCAGCGACCAGTTCGCGGTCATCGTCAAGACGCCCCCCGGGGAGTGCGAGAAGTGGCAGGTGCAGATGGAGATCGACCGGCTGGACTGGGCGCTGCTGCAGGTGCCCGGGGTGCAGGCCACCGTGTCCATGGCGGGCGCGGTGGCGCGGATGTCCTCGGCGCTGTTCGAGGCCTCGCCCAAGTGGATCACCGTCAGCCACAACCAGGCGCTGGTCAACACCTCGCTGCTGCGCGCGCAGGAGGCCAACCCGGAGCTGGTGAACCCGGACTGCTCGGTGATTCCGGTGGTCGCGTACCTGAGCGACCACAAGGCGGCGACCCTGGACCGGGTGCTCAAGGCCAGCGAAGCCTTTGCCCGCGAGCATGACGCGCCGGGGCTGGAATTCCTGCCCGTCGCCGGCTCCGCCGGGATCGATGCGGTCACCAACATCGTCGTGCGGGACGCCAACCGGACCATGCTGGTGCTGGTCTACCTGGCGGTCGCGGCGCTGTGCCTGGTCACCTTCAGAAGCTGGCGCGCGGTGGTGGTGGCCATCGTCCCGCTGCTGATCACCTCGATCCTCTGCGAGGCGTTGATGGTCGCCCTCGGCATCGGCGTCAAGGTCGCCACGCTGCCGGTGATCGCCCTGGGCGTCGGCATCGGCGTCGACTACGCGCTGTACCTGCTCAGCGTGCAACTGGAACACATGCGCAAGGGCGCCTCCCTGGCGGACGCCTATCGCCACGCCCTGTCCTTCACCGGCAAGGTGGTGGCGCTGGTCGGCGTGACGCTGGCGGCGGGGGTCATCACCTGGGCCTGGTCACCGATCAAGTTCCAGGCCGACATGGGTATCCTTCTGACCTTCATGCTGCTGTGGAACATGCTTGGCGCCTTGCTGCTCATCCCTGCCCTTTCCTGCTTCCTGCTGCGGAGCCCGAATCATGAAGCTTGAATCCATCCCCCCTGCCCAGGGGCTGCAGAACTACCCGCGCCCGGCGCTGGCCTGGTACATGACCGGCGTGCTGTTCTTGCTGTACTGGCTGTCCCTGCTGGATCGCCTGGTGATTTCCCTGCTGGTCGCGCCGATCCGCCGCGACCTGGGCATCAGCGACTTCGAGCTGTCGCTGCTCCAGGGCTTCGCCTTCGGCGCCTTCTATGCCGTCTGCGGGCTGCCGCTGGGTTGGCTGGTCGACCGCTTCAGCCGCCGCTGGGTGATCTTCGGCGGGGTCACCGTCTGGACCCTGGCTACCGTGTTCTGCGGCGCCGCGCACAGCTACTGGCAGCTGTTCCTGGCACGCATCGGCGTGGGCGCCGGCGAAGCGGCCCTGAGCCCGGCGGCCTATTCGCTGATGGCCGACAGCTTTCCCGCGCACCGTCTGACCACTGCGCTGGCGGTCTACTCCCTGGGCTCGCTGTTCGGCACCGGCATGGCGTACCTGATGGGCGGATTGATCGTCGAACTGGTCGCCGCGCACGACGTCGTCCTGCTGCCGATACTCGGCGAGATCCGTTCATGGCAGATGGTGTTCGTGGTGATCGGCTTGCCGGGGATACTGCTGGGCCTGCTGGTCTTCACCTTCAAGGACCCGGGGCGCCGGCGCACGGCGGGTACGCCAAGGCAAAGCCGGGATGTGGTCGGCGAGGTGCTGGGCTACCTGCGCCGGCACCGCACCTTCTTCCTCTGCCACCACGGCGGCTTCACCCTCTGCGTGATGGCGGTGACCGGCCTGGCGCTGTGGGCGCCGACCTACCTGGCCAGGACCTTCGCCTGGTCGCCCGGGCAGATCGGCACCTGGCTCGGCGTGGTCGGGACCCTCGGCGGCGTCATCGGCGCCGTGCTGTGCGGGCAACTGATCGACGCCCAGGTGGCGAAAGGCAAGCGTGACGCGCATCTGCGCCTTTTCAGCATCACCAGCCTGATCGCCTGCCCGGTGGTGGTCGCCGGCATGCTCTGGGGCGACCCCTACGTGTTCCTCGCGGCGTTCTTCATTGCCCAGGTGCTGGTCAGCCCGATCATGGGGATCTCGGCGGCAGCGCTGCAACTCGCCGCGCCGGCGCACTTGCGCGGGCGGCTGTCGTCGATCTACCTGTTCGTGATGATCCTGCTGGGCATCGGTGCCGGCCCCTCGGTGGTCGCGGCCTTCACCGACTTCCTGTTCGCCGACGACGCGAAGCTGGGCAATTCCCTGGCGCTGCTGTTCGCCATCGCCTGCCCGCTCGCGGCCCTGGTCCTGCAACTGGGCCGGGCCGCGATGAGCCGGGCGGTGGAGGAAAACCAGCCGGCCGCCTGAGGCCGGCCGGCATGGATCCGGCCCCGGCCTGGCTCAACGGAAGGAGACGGTGTGGCCGCCATCGACCGCGATGGTCTGGCCGTTGATGTAGCCACCGGACGGCGATGCCAGCAGCACGGCCAACCCGGCCAGCTCGTCCACTTCGCCGAAGCGCTGGGACGGGTTGCGCCCCCGGTACCACTCGACCATGGCCGGATCCTCCCACTGCGAGCGGGCCATCTCGGTCTTGAAGGTGCCGGGGGCGATGCAATTGGCCGTCACCCCCTTGCAGGCGAATTCGTTGGCCAGGTTGCGGACCAGTTGCATATCGGCGGCCTTGGTCAAGCCATAGGTGCCGGTCATGCGGTCACCCAGCAGGCCGACGATGGAGGCCACCACGATGAAGCGTCCATAGCCGCGCTCGAGCATGCCCGGCACTGTCATCTGCGCCAGCCAGATGCTGCTCTGGACGTTGACCTGCATGAACTTGTCGAAGGTTTCTTCCGGTAGCTCGAGCACCGAGCCTACCCAAGGGTGGATCGCGGCATTGGCCATCACGATGTCCACCCGCCCCCAGGCATCCACGGCGCTGTCGACCAGGTGCTGAACTTCCTCCTTGCGCCCGATATTGCATGGCACGGCCATGGCCTCGCCGCCGGCATCGCGGATCTGCGCCACCGCCGCTTCGCACGCTTGGGCCTTGCGCCCGGAAATGACCACCTTCGCACCGTGTTCCGCCATGCCCATTGCACTGGCCAGCCCCAGGCCACGGCTGGAACCGGTGATAATTGCCACTTTGCCCCGCAGGTCGAACAAGGAAGACGAAACCATTTCACACTCTTTTATTTTTATTCGCAGTACGAATTTAGTATCCACACAGTGAATTTCGAATATACTCCGAAAATCTTCGACGAGCACACGCCATGACTACACCCGTTGCGAAAGACACCCCCGCCGACCAGGAAAAGGACCGCCAGTACGTCACCGCACTGGCCCGTGGCCTGCAGATCCTGCGCTGCTTCACCCATGAAAAACCGGAGCTGACGCCGCAGGAGATCGTGCGCATGACCGGCCTGCCGCAGCCGACGATCTGGCGCTTGTGCCACACCCTGAGCAAGGAGGGCTTCATCGTCTGTGCCGGTGAAAACAACCGCATGGCGCTTGGCCTGCCCGCGCTGGCCCTGGGCTACGCCGCCCTGGTCCGCCAGGAGCTGCCGAAAATAGCCCTGCCGCACATGCAGGCGCTGACGGACACCCGGCGCATGGGCATGTCGCTGGCGGTTCGCGACGGCCTGGACATGCTCTACCTGCAGCGTACCCACGGTGACTTCGTCTACATGAACGACCCGGTCGGCGCGCGCCGGCCGTTTTCCATCGCGCCCACGGGCTGGGCCTGCTTCGCCGGCTACGACAGCCAGCAGCGCGAGGATGTGCTGGAGGCCCTGGAGCGGCATGACCCTGGCGCCCTGCCCGCCATCCGCCAGCAACTGGACAAGGCCACCGAGCAGTACCTGCAGCACGGTTTCATCACCAGCATCGGCGTCATCCATGAACACCTGAACGCCATCGCGGTGCCCATCCGCTCGCTGCGCAGCGGCACGGTGTATGCCCTATCGGCTTCCGGCCTGGCGGCTGAGTGGCCACTGGAAAAGCTCATGACCGTAGGGCCCGAACTGGCTGCGCTGGCGCGCCAACTGACGATCGCCGCGGACTGATCCCCGACACTTCCATCACCTGCAAGGAGCTCCACATGGCAACCCAACGACCCCTGATTCTTGTCACCGGCGCAACCGGTGCCCAGGGCGGTGCAGCCGCCCGTGAACTGTTGGAGGCCGGGTGGCGCGTGCGCATCTTCACCCGTGATCCGGACGGCCCTGCGGCACGGGCGCTGATCGATGCAGGCGCCGAAGCCGCGGCAGGCGACCTGGACGATGCCGCCTCACTGGCCAATGCCCTGCAGGGCGTTCATGGCGTGTTTTCGGTGCAGGTGCCCGATGCCAGGGGCACGGACTCGGAACGTCGCCACGGCTTCGCCCTGGTCGAGCTCGCCAGGGCGGCCGGCGTGGATCACTTCGTCCATACCTCCGTCTGCGAAGCGGGCAAGCACACCGCCTTCCCCCGCTGGGAAAGCGGCTACTGGTGGCAGAAATACTGGACCGACAAGTGGGACGTGGAGGAAGCCGTGCGCACTGCCGGCTTCACGCACTGGACCGTGCTGAAACCGGCTTTCATGATGGACAACTTCGCCCTGCCCAAGGCCCGCCACATGTTCCCCCATCTGCAGCAGGGGACGATCCTCACGGCCCTGGAACCCGCCACGCGCATGCAACTGATCGCCGCCGACGACGTCGGCGCGCTGGCTCGCGCAGCGTTCGCCGCGCCGACCACCTTCTCCCACAAGAACATCGACCTGGCGGCCGAGGCACTGACCATGGACGAGGTTGCCGCCACCCTGGCGCAGGTGCTGGGCAAACCGGTGAGCGCACGCTCGGTCAGCCCGGCACAGGCGATCGAGGCCGGCCTGTTCCACGGCTGGGTCCGCTCGCAGGAATGGACCAACGCCGTCGGCTACCGCGCGGACATTGCCCGGCTCAACGCGATGCTGGGCGCCGAAGGCCTGGCGCTGACGCCGTTCGCCCAGTGGGTCGAGCGACACCAGGGGCGCATTCGCATCGATTGATCCCAGGTGGCTGCGACGACGCTGGATCAACGCACGCCCCATAACAACAAGAGCGAGTGCCCATGAGCAATTTCTACGACCTGCCGGACGGCATCCGGGTCACGGCCGAAGGCGGCCTGCGCCTCATCACCCTTGACCGGCCGGACGACCTGAATGCGTCGACCAGCGAGATGCTGTTCGCCTTCCCCAGGCTATTCAGCGCCTTGGCCGAGGACCCGGAGGCCAGGGTCGCCATCCTGACCGGCGCCGGTCGGGCCTTCAGCGCCGGGGGCGACATGAACCATTTCGTCAGGACCCTGGACGATGCCGACTTCGCCCGCGCCATGCAGGAGAACGCCAGGCGCACCATCCATGGCTTCATCGACCTGCCGATCCCGATCATCGCCGCGGTGAACGGTCCTGCGGTCGGCTGGGGCGCCACCCTGGCCACGCTCTGCGACATCGTGCTGATGGCCGATGACGCGTTCATGGCCGAGCCGCATATCAATATCGGCCTGGTGGTGGGCGACGGCATTTCAGTGTCCTGGCCGCTCTACACCAGCCTGCTGCGGGCCAAGGAACTGATCTTCACCGGCGACCGCATCAGTGCCCGGCAGGCTGTCGAATTCGGCCTGGCCAACCGGGTGGTGGCGCCGGAGCAGTTGCTGGACGAAGCCAGGGCCCTCGCCAGCAAGTTGCTCAAGCAGCCCGCACAGGCCCTGCGCGAGACCAAGAAGCTGATGAACCTGCACCTGCATCGCTCCGCCGCCCAGATGCTCGATGCGACCCTTGGCCGCCAGCTGGCCGCGACCATGAGCACGGAGCACCACGCCATCGCCAGCCGTTTCATCGAGCAGCAGAAGCGCAGGCAGGCCGACTGAGGCGGGCGCAGCGCTCAATCCGAATGCCGTTCGACCCCATCAAACCAACAACCGCTGGATTGCGAAGGATGAAATCGACATGCTGGATTTCCATGGAAAAGTCGTTCTGATCACCGGGGCCGGACGCGGTATTAGACGACAGCACGCGATGTCCCTCGCCGAACGTGGCGCTTGCGTGGTGATCAATGACTACGGTGTGGATGGCCGCGGTGAGCACGGTGGAGATTCCGCTCCTGCCGATGCGGTAGTTGCGCAGATTCACGCTGCCGGCGGACACGCCATGGCGGCATGCTGTGACATCGGGGAGCGTGCGCAAGTGGCGAAGATGATGGAGGCGATCATCGCGCAATGGGGCCGGCTCGATGTCCTGATCCACAACGCGAGCACCTACGCCGACCTTGGCCCGTTCGAGGCCAGCAACGTGGATGACCTTGAACGCATCATGCGCGTCAACGTCACCGGCGGCTGGAATGTCGCCCATGCGGCCTGGCCACACATGCAGCGTCAAGGGCAGGGCCGTATCGTCATCACCGGTTCGGGTGCCGGAATGTTCGGTCGCCGCCGCGACCAGGCCTACAGCGTTGCCAAAAGCGCGCTTATCGGCATGACCAAGGTGCTCGCGACAGAAGGTGACCCGCAAGGCATCAAGGTCAACCTGGTGGGCCCGGTCGCCTTTACCGACCAGTCGAAAGCACAGGGCATACCGTCGATCATGGAGCGTTTTGCCCCGCCGGTCATGGTCAGCAACCTCGTGATGTTGCTGGCCCATGTCGACTGCCCTGTCACAGGCGAGATGTTCCATTGTGGAGGCGGATTCGTTTCGCGGGTGTTCGTGGGAGAGACAGCCGGTGCCACCTTCAGCCTGGAGGCAATGTCCCCAGAGGGTTTGCTCGAGGCATTGCCGGGCATCCTTGATGAGGCGGGTTACAGCGTACCGAGAAGTTCGGACCAGTCGGGTGCACGGCTGTCGGCAGGGATAGCTTCGATTAACCCTGAGTTTGCCGAAATGCTGGCTGCCGTGAAACGTGAGCGTGGTACAAGTCGGTGATCCAAGACAATCACATCACCTGCCGCGACTGCCGCACACTGATGGACCTGGGGTAGTTCGAACACAACGAATAAAGGTCACTGTGCGTCACATACCCGATGCAGGAGCCACATTCGATAGTCCCGCATCAACGGATCTATTCGGAGGGGCGGCAGCGATACCGTCTGAGCGATCAGCTTATCGCTGTGCCATTTCTGAATTAAGTGACCATCCACCGCCCAGAGCGCGGTAGGTAGCGATTGCAGCGCGCGCTGCTTCGGTTTGAGCGACTGCTCGCAAGTCCGACGCCCGGAGCAACTGCTGATCGGCGTTCAACACGTTGATCAGGCTTGCTGCACCATTCTCGAAGGCTACAAAGGACGACCGACGAGCACGCTGCAGTGACACCTCACCGCTTTTCAGTGTCTGTGCCTGCGCCTGGCGGTTGACCAATGCAGACAAAGCGGTTTCAACGTCTTGCGAAGCGCTCAATACCGATTGCCTATAGAAGGCCAGCGCTTCAGCTTCGCGCCCTTTGGCCTGGTCTATCTGTGCATTGATGCGGCCAAAGTCGAATAGTCGCCACCTCAGGCCGAGCAAAACTGCTGACTGGTTGGCATCGCCGCTGAACAGCGCTCCTGTCGAAGTCGAGGCGCTGCCGATCATGGCGCCTAACGAGAACTTGGGGTAGTACTCGCTGATCGCACTGCCAATCATGGCGTTCGTAGACATCAACCTGCGTTCGGCAGCGATCAGATCGGGACGACGGCGGAGCAG
This sequence comes from Pseudomonas sp. S60, assembly GCF_016647865.1. Lineage (NCBI taxonomy): Bacteria > Pseudomonadati > Pseudomonadota > Gammaproteobacteria > Pseudomonadales > Pseudomonadaceae > Pseudomonas > Pseudomonas sp. S60. The sequence continues at coordinate 21,673 of NZ_JACVVH010000047.1, forward strand.
ATCAGCCGGTGCGCCGATTTGCGCAAGCGCAGGCACCTCTGGAATGGGCGAGGCAGTTGCCATCAACGCTCGATGGGTACCCGGCGCAGTCCCCAGCATGACGTCCAGGGCATTCAGCGCACCCTCCAGGCCCGCGCGCAGTACCGGTACAGTCGCCTCGACCTGCGCCAGCTCACCTTCGGTTTGACGAACCTCGAAATCGGCCGCCACGCCTTTACGGTTGAGCAGGCCGACTTTGGCCAGAAGGTCCTGTTGCGCTTGCACCTGCTTCTGCGCGATAGACAGGCGCGCTTGCAGCCCCCTTACCGTGGTGTAGATATCTGCGGTTTGCGCAGCAACTGCCAGGCGCGTTGCAACCGCGCCCGCTGCAGACGCCTGGTACTCGCCAAAGGCCGCTTCCCGGTCACGGCGCAGCCCGCCAAACAGGTCGACTTCCCAACTTGCCCCCAATTCGAGTTCATAACTGTTGCCATAGCGGTCATAGCCGGGCGTCGAATTCAGCACCTGCCCCAGCGGCGTTCCCACCGACTGGCGCGCGCGAGTAGCCTGGCCATCAATCGCTGCCGACGGCACCAGGGCGGCGTTAGCGGTCCCCAGCACAGCGCGGGCCTGAACGACTCGGGCCTGTGCCTGCGCCAACTCCAGGTTCTGCTCCAGCGCCTGGCTCACAAGCCTGGTCAACACAGGGTCTGCAAAGCCTTCCCACCAAGTATCCAGGTTGACGGGCGGGATACCACTGACAGCATTCACCTGCGCGGCGGTGATGTAATGATCGGCCAGCGCAACCTCTGGCTGTTTATAATCCGGGCCAACCATGCACCCTGCTGTGAGACTGGAGCTCAACAACAGAGCAAGTGTTCGATAGGACAGCATGATGATTCTCGTAGACCAAGAAGGGTTGTGACTATATTATATTTTGGTCACAAACTGTCAATCAGTTCCAGGATGTTTCAAGAATGACTAAATCTTCTCCACCCTCGCCGGCGCGGGGGCCTGCTGACCACGACGTGAGGGATCAGATCATCCAGGCGGCCATGGAGCACTTCGCCCACTATGGCTATGACAAGACCACGGTCTCTGACCTGGCCAAGGCGATCGGCTTTTCGAAGGCCTACATCTACAAGTTCTTCGAATCCAAGCAAGCCATCGGCGAGGTGATCTGTTCCAGCCGACTAGCGCTGATCAGGCAGCGTATCGAGGCCGCGACCGGCGATGCGCCCACCGCCTCCGAAAAGCTAAGGCGCCTGTTCCGGGCCGTTGCCGAGGGTGGCTCCGATCTTTTCTTTCACGACCGCAAGCTCTACGACATAGCTGCCGTGGCATCGCGCGACCAGTGGTCGTCGGTCAAAGCCCATGAAGCCACCATCAGCCAGATCATTCAGCAGATCCTTGCACAGGGGCGCGACACCGGGGAATTCGAGCGCAAGACCCCGCTGGACGAGTCGACCCTGGGCATTTTCCTGATCATGCGGCCTTACGTGAATGCCGCGCTGCTGCAGCACAACCTGGACACGCTGCAGGACGCGATCACTCAACTGCCAGCGTTGATACTCAGAAGTCTCGCGCCTTGAGATTTCGTGACCATTGACAGATTTGGTCACAAGTATAAAAATGGGATTCCTACATCGCCTTTTGAGAAAGGGATCCCATGCGCCTGCGTCCTGCCGCAATAGTCGGTTGCTTACTGCCCCTCACCCTCGTCGCTTGCGGCGATTCAGCCCCTGCTAAAGACCCGCGAGACAAGCCGCCGGTGGTCAGGGCTGCGGTCGTGCAGGACGCCATAGAGCCTGCACGTTCCTTTACCGGGGTAGTCGTCGCCCGCACCCAGAGTGACCTCGGCTTTCGCGTCTCCGGCAAGGTCCTGCAACGACTGGTCGACACCGGCGAAACCGTCAAGCGCGGGCAGCCTTTGATGCGCCTGGACCCGGTGGACTTGAATCTGCAGGCACGCGCCCAGCAGCAAGCGGTGGCGGCGGCCCGGGCACGGGCCAGGCAGACCGCTGACGACGAAGCGCGTTATCGTGGGCTGGTGGCCGAGGGGGCGGTCTCGGCCTCTTCCTACGACCAGCTCAAAGCTGCAGCGGATTCTGCAAAGGCCCAGCTCAGTGCCGCGCAGGCACAGGCTGACGTTGCCAGAAACGCCACCGACTACGCCGTACTGCTGGCCGATGCCGAGGGTGTGGTGATGGATACCTTCGCCGAACCCGGCCAGGTCGTCGCCGCGGGCCAGGCCGTGGTCAGAGTCGCCCGGGCCGGCCAGCGCGAAGCTGTCGTGCACTTGCCGGAAACCCTGCGACCGGAACTTGGTTCTACTGCCGTTGCAACGCTGTTCAGCAACCCCGCGCAGGCGTTGCCCGCCAAGTTGCGCTTGCTTTCCGATGCCGCCGACCCCGCCACGCGGACGTTCGAGGCCCGGTACGTGCTGACCGGGGCTTTGGCGAGCGCCCCGCTGGGGGCAACCGTCACGATTGATATTGTCAAGGCCAGTAGCCCTTCGCGGGCCAGACAGGTGCCCGTCGGTGCACTCTTTGACCAGGGCGCAGGTGCAAGCGTGTGGGTGATTGCTGGCGAGCCGGCCAAGGTGACCAGACGCGCGGTCGATGTACTGAGTGTCAGTGACGAGAACGCTGTAGTGAAGGGTGAGTTGAACCCTGGAGACCGGGTGGTGGCGCTGGGTGCGCACCTGCTCCACGACGGTGCCGAGGTCATGGAACAGGCGCAGGTCGCCCAAGCCACGGAGCAGCAGCGATGATCCAGCCGCATTTCAACCTGTCGGCGCTGGCAGCCCGCGAGCGGTCGATCACCCTATTCCTGATCCTGCTAATCGCCTTTGCGGGCACGCTCGCTTTCTTCAAGCTGGGTCGTGCCGAAGACCCGCCCTTCACCGTCAAGCAGATGACCATCATCACTGCCTGGCCCGGCGCCACTGCGCAGCAGATGCAGGACCTAGTCGCCGACCCCCTGGAAAAGCGCATGCAGGAACTGCGCTGGTACGACCGCAGCGAAACCTACACCCGACCTGGCTTGGCCTTCACCATGGTTTCGCTGCTGGACAAGACGCCGCCTTCTGCCGTCCAGGAGGAGTTCTACCAAGCCCGCAAGAAAGCCGGTGATCAAGCCAAGCTCATGCCTGCCGGTGTGGTTGGCCCTATGCTCAATGACGAGTTTTCGGACGTCACATTTGCCGTGTACGCCCTGAAGGCCAAAGGTGAACCGCTCCGCAAACTGGTACGCGATGCCGAAACCCTGCGCCAGCAACTGCTGCACGTGCCCGGCGTCAAGAAGGTCAACATCATCGGCGAGCAGGCCGAGCGGATCTTCGTGTCGTTTTCCCATGACCGCCTGGCCACGCTCGGCGTCACCCCGCAAGACATTTTTGCAGCGCTGGACAGCCAGAATGCGCTGTCGCCGGCAGGTTCCGTTGAAACGAGCGGCCCGCAAGTGGTGGTCCGGGTCGATGGCGCCTTCGATCAACTGGCCAAAATTCGCGAAACTCCTGTGGTGACCAAGGGCCGTACGCTCAAGCTTGCGGATGTGGCCAGCGTTGAACGTGGCTATGAAGACCCCGCGACATTTCTGGTACGCCATGACGGCGAACCAGCGCTGCTGCTGGGCGTCGTCATGCGCGAAGGTTGGAACGGCCTGGACCTGGGCAAAGCTCTGGAGCTGGAAACCGCCCAGATAAACGCAGGCATGCCCTTGGGCATGAGCCTCAGCAAGGTGACCGACCAGGCGGTAAACATCACCTCGTCCGTCGACGAGTTCATGGTCAAGTTCTTCGTAGCCTTGCTGGTGGTGATGCTGGTCTGCTTCGTCAGCATGGGCTGGCGCGTCGGAGTCGTGGTTGCAGCCGCGGTGCCATTGACCCTGGCGATCGTGTTCGTAGTGATGGCCGCAACCGGCAAGAACTTCGACCGGATCACCCTCGGCTCGCTGATCCTGGCGTTGGGGCTGCTGGTCGACGATGCAATCATCGCCATTGAAATGATGGTGGTGAAAATGGAGGAAGGCTACGACCGCATCAGGGCGTCGGCATATGCCTGGAGCCATACCGCTGCCCCAATGCTCGCGGGCACCCTGGTCACCGCAATCGGCTTTATGCCTAACGGTTTTGCCCAGTCCACCGCCGGCGAATACACCAGCAACATGTTCTGGATTGTCGGCATCGCCTTGATTGCGTCCTGGGTGGTGGCAGTCGCCTTCACGCCTTATCTGGGGGTGAAGTTGCTCCCGCAGATCAAGACGGTCGAAGGCGGCCACGCGGCTATCTACAACACCCGTCACTACAACCGCTTCCGCGTTTTACTGGGCTGGGTGATCGCCCACAAATGGCTCGTGGCAGGCACCGTGGTGTCCACGTTTGTCATAGCCGTGCTGGGCATGGGATTGGTGAAGAAACAATTCTTCCCAACCTCCGACCGCCCCGAAGTGCTGGTGGAGTTGCAGCTACCCTACGGCACGTCCATCGAGCAGACCAATGCCACCGCGATCAGGGTCGAGGCCTGGCTGCGCAAGCAGGAGGAAGCGAAGATTGTCACCAGTTACATCGGCCAGGGTCCACCGCGCTTCTTCCTTGCCATGGCGCCTGAGTTGCCAGACCCGTCCTTCGCCAAGATCGTCGTGCTGACCGAAAACCAGGAGGCTCGCGAACGCCTCAAGCATCGGCTGCGGGAGGCGGCCTCCGAAGGCCTGGCGCCGGAAGCTCAAGTTCGGGTCGCACAGCTGGTGTTTGGCCCCTACTCACCCTACCCCGTCGCGTACCGGGTGATGGGCCCCGACACCGCGCAACTGCGCCAGATTGCTGCACAGGTTCAAGGCGTGCTGCAGGCAAGCCCGATGATGAAGACCGTCAACACCGACTGGGGCCCACTGGTGCCTACGCTGCATTTCGCGCTGGACCAGGACCGCTTGCAGTCGGTTGGACTGACGTCCGCCTCGGTGTCGCAGCAGCTGCAGTTTCTGCTGAACGGCGTGCCGATCACCTCGGTCAGGGAAGATATCCGCTCGGTGCAGGTTGTCGGCCGCGCCGCTGGCCGGGTCAGGCTCGACCCTGCCCAGATCGAAAACTTTACCCTGGTGGGCGCGAACGGCCAGCGGGTGCCGGTTTCGCAAATCGGCGAGGTGGGTATCCGTATGGAAGACCCAATCCTGCGCCGCCGCGACCGCACGCCCACGATGACGGTGCGCGGCGATATCGCCGAGGGGCTGCAGCCACCTGATGTATCTGCTGCGATCTGGAAAGACCTGCAGCCGATCATCAGTTCGCTGCCAAGCGGCTACAAGATCGAAATGGCGGGCTCCACCGAGGAGTCGGGCAAGGCAAGCCAGGCAATTGTTCCGCTGCTGCCGATCATGATTGCCCTGACGTTGCTGACCATTATCCTGCAGGTGCGCTCGATCTCTGCAATGGCCATGGTGTTCCTGACCTCGCCGCTGGGATTGATCGGTGTGGTACCGGTACTGCTGCTATTCGGGCAGCCCTTCGGGATCAACGCACTGGTTGGCTTGATTGCGCTTTCAGGGATTCTAATGCGCAACACGTTGATCCTGATTGGCCAGATTCAACACAACCAGCTCGAAGGCCTTGCGCCCTTCGACGCCGTGGTCGAGGCAACGGTGCAACGCGCACGGCCGGTTCTGCTCACGGCGCTGGCCGCCATCCTGGCGTTCATTCCGCTTACACACTCGGTGTTCTGGGGCACCTTGGCCTACACCCTGATTGGCGGCACGTTCGTGGGCACGATCATGACCTTAGTGTTCCTGCCGGCAATGTACTCCATCTGGTTCAAGATCAGACCGGCTCCTTCGCGAAGCTGATCGCCTCTCTCCAACCGATCACATAAAAAGGATCCGCCATGTCTAAATCCAAAGTCGTTCTCATCACAGGCGTATCAACGGGTATCGGACGCGCTACCGCTATCAAGTTTGCAACACATGGCTGCCGCGTGTTCGGCACCGTGCGCAATACGGGAAAGGCACAGGCGATCTCCGGCGTGACGCTCATCGAAATGGATGTCCGCAGTGAAGAATCGGTGCGACGTGGCATCGAGTCCATCATTGCGCAGGCCGCGCGGATCGACGTCCTGGTCAACAGCGCAGGCGTCACCCTGCTCGGCGCAATGGAAGAAACGTCAGTTGCCGAAGCTCAGACGTTGTTCGACACCAACCTCTACGGCCTGCTTCGCACAATCCAGGCAGTACTGCCCCACATGCGCACGCAAGGCTCCGGTCGCATCGTCAATGTGAGTTCCGTGCTGGGCTTTCTGCCGGCGCCATACATGGCGCTTTACTCAGCATCCAAGCACGCTGTGGAAGGACTCTCTGAAACCCTGGATCACGAGGTGCGCCAGTTTGGGGTTCGTGTCGTACTGGTTGAACCCTCATTCACCAGGACGAACCTGGATCTCAACGCACCGCAGACCGTTCGCAAGATCCCGGACTACGGCAAACAGTTCAGCGTGGTCACCGAGGCCATCCAGAAGAATGTCCAGAAGGCACCTGACCCTGAAGGCGTAGCCAGCACGATCGTCGATGCGGCGTTGGGGGCCTGGAAGATGCGACACACGCCCAAAGGAGAAGCATCGCTTCTGGCCAAGCTGCGCCGCTTCATGCCTACCGGCCCCGTCGAGAAGGGGCTGAGAAAGACGTTTGGGTTGGCCTGAGCCAATCCACGACATCTCGTAGCGGCGATCACTCCATGCGCTCAACTCCGAGAGGTCAATTGCACCCAATAAGCGGAGTTACGCCATGACCCACCTGGACAGCCATACCACTCAAGCCTCGTCGACCCACGGCGAACAGACCGCCACATTCAATCCGCCCGGCGCCGTTTCGCCATGGCCGGTGTTTTGGGTGGTCAGCGTCGCAGTGTTCCTCGTGTCCATGGATGGCACCATCCTTTTCGCGGCATTCAATGCCTTGCGGGTGGGATTTCCGCAAGCCACGCCGGCAGACCTATCCTGGGTGCTCAATGCGTACACTGTAGTCTATTCGGCGATGCTGATTCCGGCGGGCGGATTGGCGGACAGGCACGGGCGTAAGAAGGTGTTCCTCGGAGGTGTCGCACTGTTCGTGGCGGCCTCCGTTGCCTGCGGCCTTGCGAACAGTGTGGAATGGCTGGTGGCAGCAAGAGTTCTGCAAGCCATTGGCGCCGCCTTGCTCACGCCCGCATCGCTCTCGCTTGTGCTGGCAGCGTTCCCGACCAACAAGCGTGCGGTGGCCGTGAGTCTATGGGGTGCGGTCGGCGGTCTGGCTGCGGCGGTCGGCCCCAGCCTGGGTTCGTTCGTGATCGCATCGTTTGGTTGGCAGTTAGCGTTCTACCTGAACGTGCCTGTGGGGATTCTGGCGATCTGGCAAGGAGCCAGGCTGCTGGCGGAGACGAAGCTACAGACCAAGGGGCGCCCGTTGGACCTAGTCGGCATGTGCTTACTGATCACCGGCATCGGCGCTTTGGCACTGTCGATTGTGCAGTCGGAGTCTCCGGCATGGTCACGCCATGAACTGCTGGGCGCAGCGAGCATCGGGCTGGTTTGCATCATCGGCTTCGTCGTTTGGGCGCAGACTGCCTCTGCCCCGCTCGTTGATTTGCGCTTGTTCCGCAACCGCACATACCGCTACGTCAATCTCGCAACGTTGAGCTTCGGCATCGCGTTCTCGATGATGTTTTTCGCATTCTTCTTCTACATGAGCGCGATCTGGAAGTATCCGCTGCCATTGGCCGGCCTGGCCATGATGCCTGGACCGCTGACGGTGGTGCCGGTAGCAGCGCTTTCGGGTCGCGTGGCGGGCAGGTACGGGCACCGTCCGCTGCTGCTGACCGGGTGCCTGATTTATGCGGTCAGTGCCTTGTGGTTTCTGTTCGTACCAGGCGTTGAGCCAGCCTACCTCACGCAGTGGCTGCCGGGCATGTTACTCAGTGGAGTCGGCATCGGCATGGTGATGCCGTCGCTGTCGGGCGCGGCCGTCAGTCGCCTGCCGGCTGACCACTATGCCGTGGGCGGCGCGATCAACCAGGCCATACGACAGATCGGATCGGTCATGGGCGTTGCACTGACCGTTCTGCTCCTCGGCAGTCCCAGCTTGGAGCGCGCCGACTTCAATGCCATCTATCTGTGCCATATCGGCTTGGCACTGCTCACCGCAGTCCTGTGCTTGCCGGTGAACACATCGCCCGCAGCCATCGCTAAATCCCAAACCTTCGATGCGAGTTCAGAACGCGCATAGGAATGGATCGTTTGTAGAACGTATAGGAGACAGTCATGGGGAATAATCAGGCAACACCTCTATGGAGACGCCAACAGGCAGACGCGATGCAGCGTATTCGCGATGGCGGTGGATTACCTGGTCTCGCTCAAATGGAGCAGCTCGTCGGCAAGAGCGGACGAGAGATTCTTGAGGCCATGATGTCCGGCGAACTGCCTTACCCGCCCATGAATGAAACCATGAATATGACGCTGCTGGAGGTCGGCGAGGGGCATGCGGTGTTTCAGGGTATTCCACTGCTACAGCACTACAACCCGCTAGGAAGCGTGCATGGTGGGTGGTTTTCCGCGCTTATGGACTCGGTGCTAGGTTGCGCGGTACAGACTATGCTGCCCGCCGGGCGTTGCTACAGGACGGCCGGACTGAATATCAACATCGTGCGGCCGGCCTCACACAAGACCGGCCCACTTCGCGCGACTGGTCGCTTGATCCACGGAGGCAGGCGTCTCGCTACGGCCGAAGCTCACATCGAAGATGAGCAAGGCAAGCTGTACGCCCATGCAACGACAACCTGCTTTATCTTCGACGTCGCAACCACTGATTGACGGCCGGCGAGAAGCGCGGAGCCTAATCGAATTGGCAATTTGAGAGTTTACCCAACAGTGCTCGTCGTGAGACGTCGCACAGATGAAATGAGCGGTGATGATATGAGCACTCAAAACTCAAAACGAATCGTGGTGACAGGAATAGGTATCGTTGGGCCACTGGGATGTGGCGCCGAGACCACATGGACTCGCTTGTTAGCCGGAAAATCTGGAATTCGAGTGTTACCTGGTGACCTTGCCGATGGCACTGGCAAATCACACCAACGAGAAAAGGTAAAGCACTTCTAAATTATTTTTTGACTACCAATGAATCAAGACACCTAACTCCCTGAAAAAGAATGAACATCTAATTTTAAAGTCCATATCCACTTCCCTACGGCCATGATTTTTTTCTATTTTCATTCACTTAACCACACTAGGCGCTGAACCAAAAAAGCCATTTGCGGTCTTCAGGCATGCATCCAACTAATGGATTAACTGAGAAGGCCTACCCAGAGCGCCCATCTCACATTTGAAAAAGGTTAGGGAGCTGACGATCCCCTTTTAACATACCGGTCCATTCCCAGGAAGGGAGGTCAATCGTGGACTCATCCAAAACCTACTACACCCCGCTCGAAGCAGCCGTGAGATGGAGCAATCTCATTACACATGAGCACGAAATCCTAGTGGCTGCTGGCCGATACCCGGAAAAGCTGAGTCTATTGTTTCCTCAATGGCCTGATCTCCCCAAATACATCGACCGTATATACGATGCGATTGAGTGGAATGACCTTCCTGCCAGCTGGCTGGGCCACGCTATTCCCCCGGGACAGCCGATCGAACGTGCCTTTCTCACCGTTCGCCATACTGACCTACGCCGCTGGGTGACGCTTTACTACCCGGATGACCTACCCAGGTTTCTATTTGAGCACTGTGATCATCCTCGAATCGACGTGAGTTTGGGCGCTCATTTATGCCTGCTGTCTGACAAAAAACATGCTGAACGCGAGCTGCTTGCTACCCGTCAAGAATGTCGAAACCTAGTCGAGGCACTTGAAGCGAAAAACCTCGAATGCAATGTGTTAGCAGCACGACTGGAGCAGCATGAGCCACTGAGTGAACAAGGCGCGACAGTCAAAAATCGAGCAATCGCGGCACTGTTGCAACTCTTGCTGGGTACTTCAAATAGCGGACAGGCACTGTCCCGTTTCAAAAGCCAAGCCGCGATCGTTGATGAGATCATGATTCGCTATCCTGATGTTGCCGGACTTAGCAAGCGATCCTTAGATCGGCATTTCGCTGAAGCAAACCGAAGCCTTTATTCCAAACCATGAATGAGCGTTGCCTGGCAATGCTTTCGTGTTGCCCGGCAATGACTTTTAACGAGTCACGTTGTTGACTGAATGTCACATCCCACCATGCGCCATCCGGTGCTAAGGAGTGACATCATGCAACCTTCTAGCCCTGCACCGTTGACTGCCGATCGGCACATCATGCGCCGCGATGAAGTGGAGCAAAAAACCGGCTTCAAGCGCTCGCACATCTACAACCTGATGAAGGCTGGCCAGTTCCCGCAGTGTCGACGCATTGGCACGCGCGCCGTGGGTTGGGACTCACTGGAAATCGAGCAGTGGGTACAGGACCGGCTGTCTAGCGGGCTCTGAATCATGGACGTCCTCTCGCTGATCTCGACCAAGGGCGGCGCAGGCAAGACAACCGTCGCCGCTAACCTGGGCGGTATACTGGCTGACGCCGGCTTGCATGTCCTGCTACTGGATTTGGACAGCCAGCCAACTCTGTCCAGCTATTACGCTTTGCGCGAAGCCCGAGAGTCCGGCAGCTACGAGCTCATCACGCAGCAACTCACGGCACCTGAGCAGGTGATTTCCGCCACCGTGATCCAACACCTGGATCTCATCGTGTCCAACGACCGCGCCGGGCACATCAGTACCCTCCTGCTGCACGCGGCCGATGGGCGTCTGCGCCTGCGCAACCTGCTGCCGGCCTTTGAGGATCACTACGACGTGCTGATCATCGATACCCAGGGCGCACGCAGCGTGGTCGTGGAGATGGTGATCCTCGCCTCCGATTGCGCGCTGTGCCCAGTTCCGCCGGAAATGCTCGCCGCGCGCGAGCTGCGCCGGGGCACGCTGGGGCTGTTTGATGAGTTGGAGCCCTACGGATATCTGGGCGTCGCCTTGCCGACGGTGAAGCTGCTGCTCAATCAGGTTAATGCTAACCGCCGTGACACCCGCTTAATCATGCAGAGCCTACAAGCCTCCTTCCAGGACGACCCCCATGTCAACATCTGCACCACGGTGATTCCAGACCGTGTCGCCTATACCAATGCCGCTTCACTGGGGCTGCCTGCGCACCGTGTCGAACCCACTCCGCCGCCTGGCGGTCGCAGTCCTTGCGCCGCAGCAGTCATGCGCGCCCTTGCAGTCGAGTTGTTCCCGCAGTGGGCTGAGCGACTGGCCGTCTCGAGCACGCATGCATCCGGCCAACCCTCAATTCCCGGCCGCCAACTGCTCCGTCGCGGCTGATTGGAGGGTGAGTGATGAAGCCGCTGACGCCCAATGACATCACCCGTCAACTGCAGAAGACGCATTTTCCGCAAAAGCCTGGTCGCGAGATTTCCCCGGCGCCAGTCGGCGACACGCCCATGCTGGTCAGCCTAGAACAGCTGCGTCCTTACGAGCTCAACCCGCGCGTCGTCCGCAACCCGCTATACGATGACATCAAGGCGTCGATCCGCGAGCGCGGCCTGGATCAACCGCCTGCGATTACCCGCCGCCCGGGTGAGGCGCACTTCATCATTCGCAACGGCGGCAACACACGCTTGAGTATCCTCGGCGAACTTTGGCAGGAAACCCGTGACGAGCGTTTCTTTCGCATCCACTGCCTATTCCGCCCTTGGCAATCCGAGTCGGATGCTTTGCTTGGGCACCTGACCGAGAGCGATCTGCATGGACAGCTCACGTTCATCGAGCGTGCCCTCGCTGTGGCGAAACTCCAGGACATGTTCCAGGCGCCGGGTGCTCCACTCAGCCAGCGTGAGCTCTCCACACGGTTGAGCAAGGGCGGTTACCCGATCTCGCAATCACATATCAGCCGCATGTTCGATACGCTTGAACACCTGCTACCGGTCATTCCGCAAGTGTTATATGCAGGCCTTGGCAAACCAGCCATCGGCCGTATCATCAACTTGCGACGCCGGGCGGAGACGATCTGGAACCAGTATCTGGGGGATCCTCAGCACTTCGCGCTGCTGTGGTTTGAAGTGCTGTCAGCATTTGACGGTGAAAAGCCTGAACTGGATTCAAGTGAGCTGCAGGACGAGCTGATTGCCAAAATGGCAGTCTTTTTGAAGCAAACACCTCGTTTGCTTGCCTTGGAGATGCATCAGGAGCCTCGACGCTCACCACCTCCTGCGGACATGCCTCAGGCGCTGAGGCAGGAGACACACGCCGAGTCCTCTCCGCCCCCTGCCATCGAGGACACGGCAGAAACTGCCCGTGAGCTACCCGTAGCGGACCCGGAGAGCAGCGCCGATGACAGTTGGACGCCCCCGGAGCTCCGCCGACCCACTATCCGCGAGGCGTTGAATGATGACGAGCCACTCATCGCGGCCCCGCCAATCACCGTTGAGATCAGCAAATCAAATTCGGGCTCGCTCTCTCCCCCTGCTCCAGCTCAGGATGACATCAATACTTTGCGCGAGCGCTGTGCCGTGCTGGCCACGGGCCTGGCCAAGTATGCCGATGCCAGTGCCATGGTCTGCCCGCACGCAGACGGCTTGGGTTTCACCCTCACGCTCGAACACGGCGGAAACCTCAGTCCCCGGCACACCGGCATTCAGCTGTTGCTCTCGGCTTTGCTGCGCCTGCAGGACGACGTGACTTGGCAACAACGCCAGCAGCTGCCGGCCGCGCTGTTTGGCCAGTTGTTGATTGGCGCCTACGACCTGCCCTTCGCCGAGCGCCCTGCCCTGACGGTGGGCCTTGAGCGACTCCCCGACGCCCAGTTTGAACAGCTGTACTCCCTGATTCGCCACGCCCGGCAGTTGATCGAGCTGACGCTGTCGTCCAATCGATAACGTGAGGAGTTACCTCATGAGCACGACCTTCAACCTATTGAACCATGCGATGTTGAACCAGGTGCTGCATGAGCTGCGCCATGGCCGCCTGCAGCGCTGCAAAGCCCTGGGCCTGGCCGACGAAGACATCAAGGTCCTGCAGTCGCTGCCGCCGACCACCCTGTCCCACCTGGCGCACTCCTCAATCGCCTGGGTCGAAGTCAAGGTCGATATCACCGTACTTCGCCGGCTGATCGCCCAGGCCGAGCGCGACGAGCAGAACGAACACCTGATCAACCGGGCACTCAAGCTCGGCGCCAGCTCGAACATCATGTACCGCTGCTTCGGTCTGGACCATTCGGAAACGGCGCTGCGCCGTCGCGTGCTGAAAATCGAGACCCACCGCGGCCGTCCCGTTCAGCTCAGCGAAGCGCAGGAACATGCCGTGTGGAACCGCTGGAGCCAGTTGCGCACGGAAGATCCAGAAAACGACCCACTGGACACCATGATGATGCTGGCCGAGGAACAACACATCAGCCTGACCCTGGTCTGGCAACAGATTGAACTGTACGGAGGCACACCATGCTGAGCTTCTACGAGGTCGATTGGCAGGATGTGGTGCGCCAGTGCTACGACGCCCTTCGCCGCCGCAATGAGTGGCAAGCGGCACAGGCCCGACAATCAGCCGCTGCTGCGGAGCCAGCACTACGCACGATCTACCACGGCGACAACAATCCTTTGCCGCAGGCACTACTCCTCGACCGTCGCCTGACCCCGCTGGAACGCAACACGTGGCAGGTGCTGCGCTGGCTGATCACCGAGCGCCACCTCAAAACGCCACGGTATGAGGACCTGCAGCCGTATCTGGCAACCAGCCCCTGCGGCAACCAGGCATCGCGCGAGACCATAGCCCGCGCACTCAACGTCCTGAGAACCACCCGCTGGCTGAGCTTGGTCGACCGCTCACGCGATGCGCAGGGCTGCCTGCGCGGGTGCGTCTATGTCCTGCACGGCGATCCACTGACCCCAGCCGAGCAGTTGGAGCTAGATAGCGGCTACGCAGCACTGCTGCAGCAGAACCTCACCCACGCCACCAAGGGGGTGCGGGATGTCACACAGCACGTGATCGCCGAGATTCAAGCCGACCCGCAGGTCGCCAAGGTCGACAAGGACAGGCTCGGCTCACTGCCACCAGCACCACAGGGTGCACTGCCGTTGATGAACGAGGGGGCGGATGCAGAATACTCCGAACCCGGTCTGCCCCACCTTGTTCGAAATTCTCGCGGTGCGGCCGCTGATTCCGAATCCTGCAGCAATGCGCCGGTTTCGGCTGTGGTTCGGAATGCCGACGCCGGCCGTACAGTACAGAAGGAACAAAGCAAAAAAAGTACGGTACTGGCACAGGTGGCGTTTGGCCGAGCAAGATGGCCAGAGGATTTACCGCTGAGTTCGAACGAGCGGCGCATGGCCACCCAGGCGATGCGTCAGCTTGAGCCCGAACAGCAACAAGCGGTGATCAATGAAGCCGCGGTGCGCTGCGCCCGCGGCGAGATCCGAAAACCGGTCGCCTACCTGATGGGTTTGATCAAGCGCGCCTGCCAGGGCGAATTCACCCTGTGGGCGGCTCGTGCCGAGACCTCGGCCCCCAAAACCGCGCCTTCGCGCACAGTGAGACCCACGCCCACAGAGCCAGCCGAACGAAGCAAGCGCAGTGGTCAGCGCACGGCCTCGCCCCTCGCCCTTTCCTGCCTGGAGGAACTCAAACAACGTTGCCACGGCATCGGCACAGCAACCTAGGGAGTGGAGCTCAGTGGATTTGATGCCAATGCCATCAAATCCAGGGACGTCCACTACTTGAAAATGCGAGCGAACCACCTTCGCGTTGATCCGCGTCGGATTCTACGGATCAGCCCATCGTCGGCGTCATTCCGACGGCGAGGTAACTGGCGATGGCCGATCACTACCAGCTCAATCTGGGCTCCCTGCGCAGCAGCATCACCCTCACCCTGCACACCCACCACGCGGCGCGGCTATGGCAAGGCCGCATGGGCCGCGAAGGCGTGCATCCGATCATGGGCATGGCCGGCTACATCGGCGTCACCAACCTGCTCAAGCAGGCCAGCAGCCAGGATGATCCGTTTGCTGATTGGTTCATGCTGCAACTGGAGGACAAGCTGCTGCAGGCCAAGGCCGAAATGCGCGCGCTGACCAAACAGGTCAGTCGAGTGGAGCGCGCCCTGCCCACCCAGATCGATATCGGCGAAAACCTCAACATCCATCCCGTCACCCTGCCGCTGTTCATCGGCAGCCAGCTCGGCTTTCTCGCGGTCTACCTGCTGACCGACTACGACACCCTGGTGCGGCGCGTATTGCTCGCCCACCACACGGCTTTGATCGGTCGTCCTGACATGGAAACCTGGATCGATCGCGGTGCCCGCGAGCTGCGCAGCCTGTTCGGTCTGGCCCAGCGCTATCGACTGGCCGGCGTGAGCCGGGAGGACATGGCCGCTAACAATGCTCGCGCCCGTGACGCGATCGACAAGTTCGGCACGCCCCCGCGCAAAGTGCTCGAAGGCGGCCACCGCTCCCAATTCGCCCCACCGATCACACGAAGCACTAGCGGCCCAACTCCCGATGAGCTGGGTCAAGCAGATCAATCGAATCCACCAGAGGCGGAGGCTCTACCGACACCGGATGAACCGTCCGAAGGGGGTGAGCCATGACCCTGGCGGATGCAATTGCCCGACGCTTGTCAGCAGATACCTATCGCGAGCTCGCACAAGGTGCCTCCCTAAAAGGCCTTTTAAAGCCTTTTAAGGGTAAGGGGGAGCTGCAGCAGTTCGCCGATACGATCCTGCGCCTGCGCACCCAGGTCACCGAGTTGATGGCGGTGATGCTGGCAATCATGGCACAGCCACCCTTCACGCTGCTGGACCTGCGCTTGATGGTGCAGCACAGCGCGACGGGCACCGATTTCCTGCGCTGGCGCAGCCCGGACTTTCAACGCATGGGCGTGCAGGTGTGGCAGGAGACGGTGGTTCAGCCGCATCTGCACCCTGAGCTGCGGCAGGCGTTGTACCAGCTGGAGACCAACCGCGTGGTGCTGAACCTGCAGATGAGCAGCCTGCAGTCGCTGTATCGCCAGGCCATTACCGGTGCCAGCAAGCTCGAGGCCGCCGAACTCGCCCTTTCCCGTTCACCCATCGAGGAGTAGCACGCATGAGTACGTTTTTTGTTGGTGAAGGCAACATCGGCAGCGTTCCAGAATATCAGGAGTTCAACACCAACCCGGATGAACCGCGGCGCCTGCTGCGGCTCAACGTCTACTTCGACAACCCGGTACCGCGCGAGAGCGGCTACGAGGACCGCGGGGGGTATTGGGCCCCCGTCGAACTCTGGCACCGCGACGCCGAACACTGGAGCACCCTGTTCCAGAAAGGCATGCGTGTCCTGGTCGAGGGCCGCACGGTCAAGGAGGAATGGGAGGACAGCGAAGACAACGCGCGGGTGACCTTTAAGGTCGAGGCGCGGCGCATTGGTATCCTCCCGCACCGCTTGGCGTCGGTAACCATGCGCGAGAAGGCCCAGGACAAACCCAGCGCCAATGGTAAAGGCGGTGGCAAGAAGGCCCCACGCAAGGCCGGCTGACCCGCGGAATTCAGTGGAACAACCGGTCACTGCGCGATTTCGCAGGGGCTGCGCAGCTCACCCGGCGGGCAGCACAGCGCCTTGTAGCAGGTTCAACTTCGCCGGGCTTTCCCACGCCGCTCACTCTCCAGCAACTGCTTCACTTCCGCCAGGCACTGGTCCAGGGCAAGGAATGCCCGCTAGTGTGCCGGGATCTCCTGAATCCAGGCGATCAACTCCACTCGCACTCGCGGAGTGTCGGGTTCCAGATGGGTGGCATGAACAACTCGTAGGCCCTGATCGCTAGCTTACCTGCTTGACTCTGGTGTGATCGGTGCAAGATCCCTCAGTGCGGACGGGTCGGTCATACGCTTGTTTTTGGTGCTATGCCTCATAAGGGGGCAACTCTCTGAGTCATTCTTATCTCGGGGTGGGTAATCAATCACATGAGGCGAATGGACTGGTTGACCTTTCCGTGACGAAACTGCCGCAGTTGGCCGACCTGTAAGGCTGCCTGGCCGATGAGCTGCTGACCATCAGTCCCCACCCTCAGGACCTGGGCACCAAATTACTTAGATCATCAAGAAGCGGGGGGGGGGGGGGGGGGGGGGGGGGGGGCGGGG
>NZ_JACVVH010000048.1:0-37776 GCF_016647865.1 Pseudomonas sp. S60
CCTGTTACCGCCGTGAAAGGGCGGTGTCCTAGGCCACTAGACGAAGGGGACACGCTGCTGGCATTGCTGCCTGCTTTCACTGCCTGCCGCGTTTCGCTGTGTGCTTTACGCTGCAAGTGGCGCGCATTCTATGGATGCTTCGGTGAGGCGTCAACCCCTTTGTAGAAATTTATTTAAATCAATGACTTCCGGGTTTCCACAATGCCCTTGAAGCAGGCCCTGATGCGTGTACGTTGATTTTTTGGCGTCAGGTCGGCGTTAATGTGCCAGCATGCAGTTCTGGGGCAGGCTGCCGATAAAAGGGAACCCGGTCAGGGGGCCTCGCGAGCAGGCTCGCCCTACCCTATGGCAACCCTTTTCATGAGGCATACACGGTGACACCACTTCTGATCACACTGCTCATCGTGGCGGGCATCGCGCTGCTGATCCTGATCGGCTACCTGAATAACGTCGTGGAGAACGGCAAGCTCGAGCGGGCCCGGATGAAGATCGAGCTGGCCGACCGCCTGCGCCGTTGCGGCGAGATCACCGAAACCTTCCCCGGCCAGTTCATGACGCCAGGGCTGAAATTGCTGCTGACCCGCCTGGAGCTCAACCTCAACCAGCGCCAGCTGGGTGTGGACAAGCACAACGCCCAGCTCAAGGCCCGTATCGCCGAACTGGATGCCTTGATCGCACAAGGCGACAAGATCCCGGTCAACAACCCGCCCAACCCGATCCTGACCGAGGTCAAGGCCAAGGATGTGCGCTTTCTGCTCGAGGCACTGCACAACCAGATCACCCGCGCGGCCCAGGAAGGCTTTCTGCCTGCCCCAGAGGCCAAGCATTGGCTGAAGGAAATCCGCCACATTCTGGTGCTGCTGCATATCGAGTTCTTCAATAACCTGGGGCAACAGGCCCTGCAGAACGAACAGCCCGGCCAGGCGCGCCTGGCCTTCGAGCGTGGTGTGCAGTACCTGCGCAAGCAGCCAGAACCCAAACTATACGAAGAGCAGCTGACGTACCTGGAGAAACTGCTGGCCCGGGTGAACGCCCAGGTGCTGGACCAGTTGGCGCCTGCCGAGAACGAAGAGAACGAGCTGACTGAAGGCCTGAAGACCGACGACGAGGAAACCTGGAAGAAGAAGGCCATGTACGACTGACCCCCATGCCTGCACGGGCGCTGCGCTAGCGCCCAGTACAGGCGATTGGCCGGTCAGCAGTCTGTCAGTTCGAGGAAGATGGCGGCCAGGCGCTCAAGCCCTGCCTGGTCCGCTTCACTGAAACGCCCAATGGACGGGCTGTCCAAGTCCAGCACTCCGATCAGGCGGCCGTCCTTGATCAGCGGGATGACCAGTTCGCTGTTGGAAGCGCTGTCACAGGCAATATGCCCCGGGAAGGCATGCACATCCTCCACCCGCTGGGTTTTACCGGTGGCCGCGGCCGCGCCGCATACCCCCTTGCTGAACGGAATGCGCACGCAGGCTACCTGCCCCTGAAACGGGCCAAGCACCAGTTCCTGGTTGCGGTTCAGATAGAAGCCGGCCCAGTTCAGGTCCTCGACCTGGTGGTAGAGAAACGCCGAAAACTGTGCGGCGTTGGCGATGAAGTCACGCTCGTCGGCAAACAGCGCCTGCACTTGCGCCGCCATCAGGGCATAGCCGTCCAGGCCCGTGCCAGTGGCTTTGAGGTCGATCATTTACTTTGCTCCAGCAATTGCAGCCCAACCCAGTAGCGGGCGAACTGATAGGCACAACGGCCATTACGGTTACCGCGGCCGGTCGCCCAGCGCACGGCGAGTATGTCGAGTTGTTCGTCACGCTGCCAGGCCAGGCCCGCAGGCCGCGCCAGCTGCTCGATCCAGTGCTCGACCACATTCAGGAAGTGGTCCTGGGTAAACGGGTAGAACGACAGCCACAGGCCGAAGCGGTCAGACAGGGCAATCTTGTCCTCCACCGCTTCGCTGGGGTGCAACTCCCCGTCCACGCGTTTCCAGTTCTCGTTGTCGCTCTCTTTTTCCGGCACCAGGTGGCGGCGGTTGGAGGTGGCGTAGAGCAGCACGTTGTCGGGTGCCTGTTCCAGCGAGCCATCGAGCACGCTTTTGAGCACCCGGTAATCGCCCTCCCCGGCCTCGAACGACAGGTCGTCACAAAACAGCACAAAGCGTTGTGGCAGCGCGTGCAGCAGTTCCACCACCCGAGGCAGATCGGCCAGGTGGTCGCGTTCGATTTCGATCAGGCGCAGGCCGGCCCCGGCGTGTTCGGCCAGCAGGGCACGCACAAGCGAAGACTTGCCAGTGCCGCGCGAGCCCCACAGCAGCGCATGGTTGGCGGGCAGGCCCTGGATGAACTGATGGGTATTGCGGCCCAGTTGCTCGCGTTGCTGGTCGACGCCGATCAGGTCGCTGAGGCGGATGTCCAGGCTGACCTCAAGGGGCAGCAGGTAACCGCTGCGCCCGTCGCGCTGCCAGCGTGCGGCCAGGGTGGTAGACCAGTCGATAGCCGGGCGCTCGGCCGGCAACAGGGGTTCGAGGCGCGCCAGCACCGATTCGGCGCGGTCCAGGAAAGCGATCAAGCGGGCGTCCATGACGACTCCTGAAAAGGGGGGGACAGACCAATCAAGCCTGAATGGATGACAAGCCCACCAGCAGCCGGGGTTGATCGGCTATGCTTGCGCAGCGCAAGGCACGTAGAACCGGCTCGGGACCCATGGATATCAAGTTCACCAATCGCCTGTCATACAAGCAAGCCCGGTTGACAGTCCTGGTCGGCTTCATCCTGGGAACATTGCTCAGTCTCATCCAGATCGGCATCGATTATGCCAGTGAGGACGCGTCGATCAACCGTGAAGTGCGCGCCCTGCTGCAAATCAGCCACAACACTGCCTCGCGCATTGCCTACAACATCGATTCGGAACTGGCCCTGGAGCTGACGCGCGGGCTGCTGCAGTCTCCGGCAATCATCCGTGCACGCCTGATCGACAACAACGAAACGGTGCTGGCCGATGTGGAACGGCCGCGCCAGCAGGACCGTTACCGTCCGCTCAGCGACTTCCTGTTCGGCGAGCAGCGCCAACTGCGCGAGCGCCTGTTTCTGACCCATATGCCCGAGGAATACCTGGGCACACTGTACCTGGACGTAGACACCTACACCTTCGGCCGGCGTTTTCTGGACCGGGCCGGCATCACTTTGCTGACCGGCTTTGCCCGAAGCCTGGTACTGACGGGCATCCTGCTGGCGCTGTTCTACATGATGCTGACCAAGCCCCTGGTCACGGTGATTGCTGCCCTCAGCGGCAGCGACCCGCGCAAGCCAAGGCAAACCCGTGTGCAGTGCCCACCCGGCCACGAGCATGACGAGATCGGCGTGCTGGTGAAAGTGGCCAACCAGCAATTCGTCAGCATGGCGACCGAGATCGAACAGCGGCGCACTGCCGAAAACCGCCTTACGCAATACCTGAACGAGCTGGAAGACATCGTCTCGGCCCGCACCGACGAGCTCAAGGCCACTAACAGTAGCCTGAGCCTGTCCAACCAGGAACTGGAACAGGCGCGCCGCCGGGCACTGGACATGGCGCAGGCACGCGCGGCGTTTCTGGCCAACATGAGCCACGAGATCCGCACCCCGCTCAATGGCATGCTCGGCATGATCGCCTTGGCCCTGGATAACCCTTCACCGGAAGAGCAGCGCCAGCAACTGGCCATTGCCCATGACTCCGGCAAGGTACTGGTCGAATTGCTCAACGATATCCTCGACCTGTCCAAGTTCGACGCCGGGCAACTGGAGCTGGAGCGCATCGCCTTCGACATGGCTTCCATGGTCGAAGACACGGCCAGCCTGTTGTCGCAGAACACTGCACAAAGCGTGGAACTGACCTGCCTTATTGCCCGCGACTTCCCTGCCAGCGTGCTGGGCGACCCTACACGGGTGCGGCAGATCGTCAGCAACCTGTTGTCCAACGCACTCAAGTTCACCCGCTTTGGCCGCGTGGACGTGCACCTGGTGGCCATCGTCGGCGGCGTACGCCTGGAAGTACGTGACACCGGAATCGGTATCCCCGAAGAGGCTCAGGCGCGGATCTTCCAGCCCTTCACCCAGGCCGGTGCCGGCATTACCCGCCAGTACGGCGGCACGGGCCTGGGGCTGGCACTGACACGCAACCTGTGCAAAGCCATGCATGGCCACCTGCATATCAAATCCGAGCCGGGTTTTGGCAGCCGCTTTACCGCCGAACTGCCCCTGGTCGAATATGCCAGCGCCATCCAGCCGGTAGCTCTACACGGCAACGTGGCGGCACTCAGCGCCAGTGGCAGCGGGCTACACGAACTGCTCGAGGGCCTGTTGCCCGGCTGGGGGCTGAGTTATCAACGGCATGACGATGCCGCCACCCTGCCGGGCACTATCGACCTGCTGATCGTCGACGACGTGCAGGCACTGGCTGCAGTGCGCAAGGCCATGCCAACCCCGATCCTGCTGGTGACCGCCTACGGCAACTTTCTACCCGGCGAGCAGGCCCTTGCCCTCGCCCCCCTGCACCAGTTGGCACGGCCACTTGCGCGGGCCGCGCTCTACCAGACCCTGCGCCGCATCCTGCAGGGGCAGGAGGCCGAGCACCCCCTGGCCAGCCCCGCCGCCACCCCGGCGCAAGGCCGGGCGCGCATCCTGCTGGTAGAAGACAACCCGGTCAACCAGCTGGTGGCCAAGGGCATGCTGGCCAAGCTGGGCTGCCAGGTGCAACTGGCCACCCAAGGTGCCGAGGCGCTGACCCTGCTGGAACAGCAAGCCTTCGACCTGGTATTGATGGACTGCAACATGCCGGTGATGGATGGCTACGAGGCCACCCGCCACATTCGCCAGAGCGGACGCTGGCCCAACCTCCCGATCGTTGCGCTTACCGCCAACGCCATGCCCGAAGAGCGCGAGCGTTGCCGTGCAGCGGGCATGGACGACTACCTGGCCAAGCCGTTCCGCCGCGAAGACTTGCAGGCACTGATCGACCAGTGGGTACCGCTCAACGGCTGAGCAGGCGTTCGATATCGGCTTCGAGCGCCTGAGGCTTGGTGGTGGGTGCATAACGCACCACCTGGCCCGTGGCCGGGTCCACCAGAAACTTGGTGAAGTTCCACTTGATCTTCTGGCTGCCCAAAATGCCAGGGGCACGCTGCTTGAGTTCGACGAACAGCGGGTGGGTGCCGGGGCCGTTGACCTCGACCTTGCGAAACAGCGGGAAGCTCACGCCAAAATTGCGCTCGCAAAACTGCGCGATGTCCCGCGCCTCGCCTGGCTCCTGCTTGCCAAACTGGTTGCAGGGAAAGCCCAGTACCACCAGCCCGCGGTCGCGATAGGCCTGCCACAGCTGCTCCAGGCCTTTGTATTGCGGGGTAAAGCCGCACTGGCTGGCGGTATTGACCACCAGCAGCGCTTTGCCAGGGAAGTCGCTCAGCTGCTTGTGCTCGCCGCCCAGGGTCACACAGGGAATGTCCAGCTTCAAAGCTGCCATGATCGGGGCTCCGTTCAGTCGCGAGGGCGCAGGTCGATGCACACCGAGTTGATGCAGTAGCGCAGGCCGGTAGGTGCCGGGCCATCGGGGAACACATGGCCCAGGTGCGCATCACAGCGGGCACAGGTGACCTCGGTACGGATCATGCCGTGGGACGTGTCGCGGATCTCGATCATGGCGCTGTCTTCTATCGGCGCGTAGAAGCTGGGCCAGCCACAACCGGAATCGAATTTGGTCTGCGCATCGAACAGCGCCAGCCCGCAGCAGATGCAGTGGTAGATGCCATCCCGGC
Organism: Pseudomonas sp. S60; assembly: GCF_016647865.1. Classification (NCBI taxonomy): domain Bacteria; kingdom Pseudomonadati; phylum Pseudomonadota; class Gammaproteobacteria; order Pseudomonadales; family Pseudomonadaceae; genus Pseudomonas; species Pseudomonas sp. S60. The sequence continues at coordinate 5,771 of NZ_JACVVH010000048.1, forward strand.
GTTCGCTGTTGTACTTGCCGCTGAAGGGCCGCTCGGTGCCCTTGAGCCGGCACACCTGGTATTGCTCGGGGTCGAGCATCGAGCGCCATTGTTCCAGGGTTTTCTCGATCTTTTGCATGGGGGTACCTCGGCAGGCTTAATTTCACCGTACGCCGTCTTTTCCGGGGCGCGGGTGGCACGTATATTAGTTGGCTTCGTGTGCCAGGCGTTCAGTCTGGCACCCGCTTTGTGCCCTTACAAACCTTTCGGCAGGGCGTAGCGCGTTTTCTCAATCGGGATTCCATCATGCAGTTCAGCAAATCGAACAAGCTCGCCAATGTCTGCTACGACATTCGCGGCCCAGTGCTCAAGCACGCCAAGCGCCTGGAAGAGGAAGGCCACCGCATCCTCAAGCTGAACATCGGCAACCCGGCGCCGTTTGGCTTCGAAGCGCCGGATGAAATCCTTCAGGACGTGATCCGCAACCTGCCCACTGCCCAGGGCTACAGCGATTCCAAGGGCCTGTTCAGTGCCCGCAAGGCGGTGATGCAGTATTGCCAGCAAAAGGGCATCGAAGGCGTCGGCATCGAAGACATCTACCTGGGCAACGGCGTGTCCGAACTCATCGTCATGTCGATGCAGGCCTTGCTCAACAACGGTGACGAGGTGCTGATCCCGGCGCCCGACTACCCGCTGTGGACCGCAGCCGTGAGCCTGGCAGGCGGCAAGCCGGTGCACTACCTGTGCGACGAGCAGGCTGACTGGTTCCCCGACCTTGCCGACATCAAGGCCAAGATCACCCCGAACACCAAGGCACTGGTCATCATCAACCCCAACAACCCCACGGGCGCGGTGTATTCCACCGAGCTGCTGCGCGGCATGCTGGAGCTGGCGCGCCAGCACAACCTGGTGGTGTTCTCGGACGAGATCTACGACAAGATCCTCTACGACGAAGCGGTGCACATCAGCACCGCTTCACTGGCCCCCGACCTGCTGTGCCTCACCTTCAACGGTTTGTCCAAGTCGTACCGTGTGGCGGGTTTCCGTTCTGGCTGGCTGATCATCTCGGGCCCCAAACACAATGCCCAGAGCTACATCGAAGGCATCGACATGCTGGCGAACATGCGCCTGTGTGCCAACGTGCCAGCCCAGCATGCCATCCAGACTGCACTGGGCGGTTACCAGAGCATCAACGACCTGGTGTTGCCGCCGGGGCGCTTGCTGGAGCAGCGTAACCGGACCTACGAGCTGCTCAACGATATCCCCGGGGTGAGCTGCGTGAAGCCGATGGGCGCGCTGTACGCCTTCCCGCGCATCGACCCCAAGGTCTGCCCGATCTTCAACGACGAGAAGTTCGTGCTGGACCTGCTGCTGGCTGAAAAACTGCTGATTGTGCAGGGCACTGCCTTCAACTGGCCGTGGCCAGACCACTTCCGCGTGGTGACCCTGCCACGGGTGGATGACCTGGAAGCGGCGATTGGGCGGATCGGGAATTTCCTCAAGGGGTATTCCCAGTAGGGTCTGACGGTTTTTGGGGGGTGGCGCGTGGAAGGCGCGCCGCGCTCCACCTCGACCTCACAGCAGCGCCTCAGACAGGCAATGTTTCTTACATCCTGCAACGCTCTATCCCACAGCCACCACCCCCGCCTCTGCCATACTCCGCCATACACAGTTTGAAATAGTCCGCCGATTGAATCGGAACGGCAGGCCCCTTATATACCCCGCAGTAAGCGACAATTCATCCGTCAGGAGAACGTAACAACCATGATGCGCATTCTGTTGTTTGTGGCCACCAACCTTGCGGTGGTGCTGGTTGCAAGCATTACTCTGAGCCTGTTCGGTTTCAACGGGTTCATGGCCGCCAATGGGGTTGACCTGAACCTCAGCAGCTTGCTGGTGTTCTGTGCAGTCTTCGGCTTTGCCGGCTCCCTCGTATCGCTGTTCATCTCCAAGTGGATGGCGAAGATGTCGACCGGCACGCAAATCATCAGCCAGCCGCGCACCCGTCACGAGCAGTGGCTGCTGCAAACGGTCGAAGAGCTGTCCCGCGAGGCCGGTATCAAGATGCCCGAGGTGGGTATCTTCCCGGCCTACGAGGCCAACGCCTTCGCCACCGGCTGGAACCGTAACGACGCCCTGGTAGCCGTGTCCCAAGGTTTGCTGGAGCGTTTCTCGCCTGATGAAGTGCGTGCCGTACTGGCCCACGAAATCGGCCACGTCGCCAACGGCGACATGGTCACCCTGGCGCTGGTGCAGGGCGTGGTGAACACCTTCGTGATGTTCTTCGCCCGTATCATCGGCAACTTCGTCGACAAGGTGATCTTCAAGAACGAAGAGGGCCAGGGCATTGCCTACTATGTGGCCACCATCGTTGCAGAGCTGGTGCTGGGCATTCTGGCCAGCATCATCGTGATGTGGTTCTCGCGCCGCCGCGAGTACCGTGCTGACGAGGCCGGGGCTAACCTGGCCGGCACTTCTGCAATGATCGGCGCGCTGCAGCGCCTGCGTGTGGAGCAAGGGCTGCCGGTGCACATGCCCGATACCATGAAGGCCTTCGGCATCAATGGCGGCCTCAAACAAGGCCTGGCCGGGTTGCTGATGAGCCACCCACCCCTGGAGGACCGCATCGACGCCCTGCGCCGTCGCGGCTGATCCAGCGGCCAATGCATAAAGGGCGACTACGGTCGCCCTTTTTGTTGCGCCAGTGCCGGCCCATACCTCCACCCTGTGGGAGCGGGTTCACCCGCGAATGGGCCGGCACAGGGAACCCTGCATTACCTGCTGACCTTGTACACCCGCTCAAGCAGACTCGGCACCCCGGCCTGCTGAAACTTGGGGTTCCCCTCAATGACCTCAGCCTGCTCCAACGCTTCCACCTGCCAGCCCGCAAACCCCTGCCGCAACTCGTCATCCCCCACCGAGAACGGTGGGCCGGCCAGCAGCGACTGGTCGTAATCCAAGGTCACGACCAAGCCACGACAGCTTTCCCGCAACAGGGCCGAAAGCGCCTGCAGGTAGCCCGTGCGCATGGCAACCGGCAGGGCAATCAGTGCGGCGCGATCATAAAACGCTGCACAGCCCTGGACGTCCTGTGCCTGCAGCGCGAAGAAGTCCCCGCACCACAACTCGATCCCTGCACTGCTCCACACTTCAAAGCCATTGTGCTGCTGCACGTGCGGCTGCAGCCCATGCTCGTCAAAAAATGCCTGCACCGCCTGGCGTGACAGCTCCACGCCCATCACCTCATGCCCCTGCCCTGCCAACCAGGCAAGGTCGAGGCTCTTGCCACACAGCGGTACCAGTACAAGGCTACCGGGCCTTAACTGCAGGCCCGGCCAGAGCGCCTGCAAGTACGGGTTCACCTGCGCTTGGTGAAAGCCGATCTGATTGTTCGCCCAGCGTTGCTGCCAGAAAGCTGGCTCCATGATCACTCCCAGTTTTTAGATGGTTTACCGGTAAAACTTGGTTTGGAATTCGATCTGAAGTTGGTCGAAGATGATTGCATCTTACCCCTCAGGACCCCGCCATGCTCCCTAGCCTGTTCATTTCCCATGGGTCACCCATGCTTGCCCTGCAACCTGGCGCCAGCGGGCCGGCGCTGGCCGGCCTTGCCAACGCGCTGCCACGGCCGAAGGCCATCGTGGTGGTTTCGGCGCACTGGGAAAGCCGCGGGCTGCTGGTCACTGCCAGCTCACAGCCAGAAACCTGGCACGACTTCCATGGGTTCCCGCCGGCACTGTATGCCGTGCAGTACCCCGCGCCAGGCGCACCTGAGCTTGCAGACACAGCCTGTGCCTTGCTGGAGGCAGCCGGGCTACCAGCACAGCGAGACGCGCAGCGCCCGTTCGACCATGGCGCCTGGGTACCCCTGTCGCTGATGTACCCCGATGCACGCATTCCGGTGGTTCAGGTGTCGCTGCCCAGCCATGGCGGGCCGGCCTTGCAGGTCAAGGTGGGCCAGGCACTGTCGCGCCTGCGTGAGGAAGGCGTGCTGCTGGTGGGCTCAGGCAGCATCACCCATAACCTGGGCGAGCTGGACTGGCACGCCGGGCCCGAGGTGATCGCGCCCTGGGCATTGGCGTTTCGGGATTGGGTGGTGCAAAAGTTGGAGGCTGATGACCAACCTGCATTGCTGGGCTACCGCCAGCAGGCGCCATTCGCCCAACGCAACCACCCCAGTGACGAACACTTGCTGCCCCTGTTCTTCGCCCTGGGCGCAGGGGGCGAGTTCAAGGTGGTGCACCAAGGCTTCACCCTGGGGGCCCTAGGCATGGACATTTACCGGTTCGGTTGACTCCCACCGCAGGCAAAAAAAATCCCCGAACCAAGTCGGGGATTTATCACAGCACCAGGATCAATCTTCGCGGTAGCGACGCAGCTTCAGCTGCTTGCCGGCTACGCGGGTGTCCTTGAGCTTGGCCAGCAGCTTCTCGAGGCCGTCTTCCGGCAGCTCGACCAGGCTGAAGCTGTCACGCACCTGGATGCGGCCGATGGCATCACGCGCCAGGCCACCTTCGTTCAAGATCGCACCCAGCAGGTTCTTGGCGGCGATACCATCACGGGCACCCAGGGCGGTACGGCAACGCACACGGCCTTCGGCCAGTGGCAGCGGTGCACGGCGCTCGCGCTCGCCGCGTTCACCACGGTCGCTGCGCTCACCGCGCTCGGTACGCTCACCCCGTGGGGCGAAGCTCGGTACCAGCGGTTGCTCGCGCTCTACAGCACCCAGGTCCAGTGCCTGGCCGTTGGTGGCCTTGCGCAGCAGCGCAGAAGCCAGGGCACGGGCGCTGCAGCCCAGGTCGGTGGTCAGGCGGTCGAACAGCTCACCATGGGTGGCTTCTGCCTCGGCAACCAGGGGTGCCAGGCTGGTGGTCAGCTTCTTGATGCGGGCATCCAGCACGGCCTGGGCGTTAGGCAGACGTGCTTCGGCAACCTTCTGCCCGGTCACGCGCTCGATCACCTGCAGCATACGGCGCTCACGCGGGGTGACCAGCAGCAAGGCACGGCCTTCGCGACCGGCACGGCCAGTACGGCCGATACGGTGAACGTAGGACTCCGGGTCGTACGGCATGTCAACGTTGAACACGTGGGTGATGCGCGGTACGTCCAGGCCACGGGCCGCGACGTCGGTGGCCACGACGATGTCCAGGCGGCCATCCTTGAGCGAGTCGATGACGCGCTCACGCTGGTTCTGGGCGATGTCGCCGTTCAGCGCGGCAGCCTTGTAGCCCTTGGCTTCCAGCGCAGCGGCCAGGTCCAGGGTGGCTTGCTTGGTGCGCACGAAGGCGATCAGCGCGTCGAACTCTTCCACTTCCAGCAAACGCAGCACAGCCGGGATCTTCTGGTCGGCGTGCACCATCAGGTGGGCCTGGTCGATCGCGGTAACGGTCTGGGTCTTGGTCTGGATCTTGACGTGCTTGGGTTCGCGCAGGTGACGCTCGGCGATCGAACGGATCGACGACGGCAGGGTGGCGGAGAACAGCACGGTCTGACGGGTAGCCGGGATGGCATCGAAGATCACTTCGAGGTCGTCCATGAAGCCCAGCTTGAGCATCTCGTCGGCTTCGTCCAGAACCAGGTACTGAACGGTCGACAGGACCTTCTCGTCACGACGCAGGTGGTCGCACAGGCGGCCCGGGGTAGCCACGACGATTTGCGCGCCGTTGCGGATTGCGCGCAGCTGTGGGCCCATCGGGGCACCACCGTACACGGCAACCACGTTCACGCCAGGCATCTGCTTGGCGTAGGTTTCGAAAGCGGTAGCAACTTGCAGCGCCAACTCACGGGTTGGCGCCAGGATCAGGGCTTGCGGTTCGCGCTTGCTCACATCGATCTTGTTGAGGATCGGCAGTGCGAAGGCAGCGGTCTTGCCGGTGCCCGTCTGCGCCTGGCCGATCATGTCGTGACCGGCGAGGATGATCGGGATCGATTGTTGCTGAATGGCGGACGGCTCTTCATAGCCGGTAGCTACCACAGCAGCAACAATGTTCGGATTGAGATCGAGAGCGGCGAAGCCGCCGGTTTCCTGGGTCATGGGTCTGCCTCTAGGTGCATCCGCAAAGACCCATGCTCCAAAGCTGCACAAGCCATGAAAGACCGACAGGTCACCCAGGCAGCTTTGGCGGCGGGGATTTGCGAAAACGATTGAAAAAGAATACGTGGGAAGGTCCGCCTAGCGGACGTGCAGCCGAAGCTGGACTCGGAGGATTTGCACCGCCTGATTTTGAGGTCCGCTAAAAGACCGGCGCGTACTATACCCGAAATAGCGCATTACGTGAGGAATTTTTTCAGCATGCAGCGGTATTGCCGGGCCATGGGGCAGCAGGGGGCTGAATCGATTCCCTTCAGCGTATTGCGCTGGCCTCTTCGCGGGTAAATCGGATCGCCGCACCGCCGCTCCCACAGGTATCGCGCCAGCATCCAGATTTTGTGGAGTACAGATACTTCCACAGCCTGGAGTGTCCCTGTGGGAGCGGCGGTGCGGCGATCCGATTTACCCGCGAAGAATGCGACGCAGGTTTCAGGTGGCCGGGCGAATCTCGCGGATCAACCCGTCAAGGCTATAGCCCAAACGCGGCGCCAGGGCTTCGGCGCGGGCGCGCAGGCTGTCGAGGTCAAGCGCCTGGTCCAGGTCTGCCGGCACCAGCAATATCACGTTGCCCTCCTTCACCGGCAACTCCCAGTAATGGCGATGGTACAAACCCCGCAGCAGCGCCGCCCCCAGCGGCTTGCCATCGTCGGTGGCCCATTGGTTGATCACCAGCCAGCCACCGGGGTTGAGCTGCTGCTGGCAACGCTCCAGAAACCCCCATGCCAGGTGCCCCACGCCCGGCCCATGGTCGGTGTACAGGTCAACGAACACCAGGTCGGCCTGCTCGGCAGTGGGCAGCAGCTCCAGCGCATCGCCGATGCGCACATAAAGCCGCGGGTCGTCATCCAAGCCCAGGTGCTCAATGGCCAGGCGCGGCACGTCCGGGCGCAGCTCGATGGCCTCGATGTCCTCCAGCGGCAGGAATTTCATGCACGCCTGGGTCAGCGTACCGGCGCCCAGGCCAAGAAACAGCGCGCTCTCGGGCTGCTCATGGCACAACGCGCCCACCAGCATGGCACGGGTGTAGTCGTACTCCAGCCAGCTGGGGTCGGCAGTGAACACACAGCTCTGCTCGATGGCATCCCCGAATTCCAGAAAGCGGTAGTCATCCACCTCGTACACGCTGATGACGCCGAAGGCATCCTCCACCCGTGCCAGCAGCCGCTCCTGACGTTCCGCCTCCATGTTCCACACCCACCCGCGCAAAAGGGGCATTGTCCGCCAACACCCTCGCTGCAACAAGCGCAGCGCCAACTGTTAACATGGCGTCAAGCCTGCAACCTACATGACCGAGCCTGACATGAACCAACCGTGGAGCCCTGCCAGCTGGCGCGCACTGCCGATCCAGCAGCAACCGACCTACCCCGATGCCGCGCACCTGCTCAAGGTCGAGCAGACCCTGGCCAGCTACCCTCCCCTGGTGTTCGCCGGTGAGGCACGTGAACTGCGGCGCCAGTTCGCCGAGGTGACCGAAGGGCGTGCCTTCCTGTTACAGGGCGGGGACTGCGCAGAAAGCTTCGCCGAGTTCTCGGCGGCCAAAATTCGCGACACCTTCAAGGTGCTGTTGCAGATGGCGATTGTCATGACCTTCGCGGCCGGCTGCCCGGTGGTGAAGGTAGGGCGCATGGCAGGCCAATTCGCCAAGCCGCGTTCGGCCGGTGACGAGACCATTGGCAACGTCACCCTGCCTGCCTACCGTGGCGATATCGTCAACGGTATCGGTTTTGATGCAAAAAGCCGCATCCCCGACCCTGAGCGTTTGCTGCAGGCCTACCACCAGGCCACCGCCAGCCTGAACCTGCTGCGCGCCTTCGCCCAGGGCGGTTTTGCCGACCTGCACCAGGTGCACAAGTGGAACCTGGACTTCATTGCCAACTCGGCATTGGCCGACAAGTACCACCAGTTGGCCAACCGCATCGACGAAACCCTGGCTTTCATGCGCGCCTGCGGCCTGGACACTGCCCCACAACTGCGCGAAACCAGCTTCTTCACCGCGCACGAAGCGCTGCTGCTCAACTATGAAGAAGCGTTCGTGCGCCAGGACAGCCTGACCGGCGATTATTACGACTGCTCGGCACACATGCTGTGGATCGGCGACCGTACCCGGCAACTGGACGGTGCCCACGTGGAATTCCTGCGTGGCGTGCATAACCCGATCGGCGTGAAGGTGGGGCCGAGCATGGACCCCGAAGCCCTGCTGCGCCTCATAGACATCCTCAACCCGGCCAACGACCCGGGCCGCCTGAACCTGATCGTGCGCATGGGCGCAGGCAAGGTGGGTGACCACCTGCCGGGGCTGATCCGCGCCGTGGAGCGTGAGGGGCGCAAGGTGCTGTGGAGCTCCGACCCGATGCACGGCAATACCATCAAGGCCAGCAGCGGTTACAAGACCCGCGATTTTGCGCAGATCCTCGATGAGGTGAAGCAGTTCTTCCAGGTGCACCAGGCCGAAGGCAGCCATGCAGGCGGCATCCATATCGAGATGACCGGGCAGAACGTCACCGAATGCATCGGAGGTGCGCGGCCGATCACCGAAGATGGTCTGTCAGACCGCTATCACACCCATTGCGACCCACGCATGAACGCCGACCAGTCCCTGGAACTGGCATTCCTGATCGCCGAAACCTTGAAACAGGTCAGGCGCTAACCGGCCACGCTTTACTTGTGCAACGGGTCGTCCCAGAAGTGCCGCTCGCTTTCCAGGTGGATATCTGCACGGCTCAGCCCCAGGTCGTGCAGGGTTGCGTCGCTGAGGCTGGCCAGTTCCCGGCGCTGGCGGTGCAGTTCCAGCCAGCGCGAGGGGCGCTGCAGGGCTGCACGCAACAGATGTTTGAGTGAAGAGGTCGGTGCCGGGATGGTGCTGTAGTTACCTTTCATCGTGAAGCCCTCCGTGTCGATGGCTTCAGTCTCTCGCCGGGCTTAAGATCAATCCAACGAATGTTTCTTATGCAAAGCATCTAGGAGATTGATGAAATGTCCCAGTACCAGAGCCTTGATGCAGATGTACTGCGCACCTTCGTGGCCATCGCCGACCAGGGCGGCTTCACCCGCGCAGGGGAAGTGGTCAACCGCACACAGTCTGCTGTAAGCATGCAGATGAAACGCCTGGAAGAAGACATTCTGCAGCGCCAGCTGTTCGAACGCGACGGCCGGCAGGTGCGGCTTACCGCCGAAGGCCAGGTGCTGCTGGGCTACGCCCGCCGCATACTCAAACTGCACGGGGAAGTGTTCAATACCTTGCGGATGCCGCACATGGTCGGGGTGGTGCGCATCGGCACGCCGGATGACTACGCCATGCGCTTTCTGCCGAGCATTCTGTCGAGCTTCGCCAAAGCCTACCCACTGGTACAGGTGGAGGTGCATTGCGACACGTCCCGGCAACTGATGCAGCGCCAGGACCTGGACCTGACCATCGTCACCCGCGAGCCCGGTAACGAAGTGGGGCAGCTGTTGCGCCAGGAGCGGCTGGTGTGGGCCGCGGCCGAAGGCTTCTGCCCCCAGGAGCAGCGGCCCATGCCCCTGGCATTGTTCAACACCGAATGCTTCTGCCGCGCCTGGACCTGCAACGCCCTGGAGGCCCAGGGCATCGACTACCGGGTCGCCTACACCAGCCCCAGCCTGTCGGCGATCTTTGCCGTGGTTACTGCTGGCCTGGCGGTGACTGCCCAACTGCAGAGCCTGATCGGCGGCAACATGCGCATCCTTGGCGAAAACGAGGGGTTGCCGCAGCTGCCCCTGGCCAACGTGATGCTGGTGCGCAGCCCGAGCGTTGCATCACCCATTACCGACTGCATGGCCGACTACATCATCGAGGGTTTCAAATAGCTGCCACCGGCTACAACTCGAAGCCCAGCATGATGGCGCACACCACCAGGAACACGCAGAACATGCCACGCAGCACTTTTTCGGGTAATGCGTGGGCCAGTTTTACGCCCCAGCTGATGCTGAACAAACCGCCCACCGCCAACGGGATGCCCACTGCCCAGTCCACACTGTGGTGCACCCCGTACGTCACCAGTGTGACCAAGGTACTGGGCGCCGCCAGCGCCAGCGATAGCCCCTGTGCCACCACTTGGGTAGTGCCGAACACGCTGGTGAGCACTGGGGTGGCCACTACCGCGCCGCCGACGCCGAACAGCCCGCCCATGGTCCCGGCAAAACTGCCCAACACACCCAGCCAAGGCCAAGGGTGGCGCATTTCGGCGCTGGCTGGCGCTACCTTCATGAACAGGCGTGCAATATTCCAGAGCGCCAGCGCGACGAGAAAGCCGACGAAGCCCAGCCGCATCGAGTGAGCATCCAGCCCAACCGCCCAGATTGACCCTAACCAGGCGAATACGAAGCTGCACAACGACAGCGGCAAGGCATGGCGCAGCTCGATACGGTTGCGCTGGTGGTAGCGCCACAGCGCCAGCAGCACGTTCGGCACCACCATCACCAGCGCTGTGCCCTGGGCCAGCTGCTGGTCCAGGCCAAACAGCACGCCAAGCGCCGGAATGGCGATCAACCCGCCGCCAATCCCGAACAGCCCACCCACAGTGCCCAGGCCTGCGCCCAGCACCGCATACAACACCCACTCGATCATCCTGGCTCCGCTTCAACACGCTATCAAGCCGGCCATGCTAGCGACTGCAAGGCGACAGGGGAACGCAAATACGCAGTGTCGTGAATTTGAAACGAACTCTGCTGGCGTATTGCTGCTCGAATTCTTCAAGAGCCGCTTGACCCTCGTCCCAGCCGGGCCGCGGGCGCTGCGCAGTGAATGACGCTGGTAGTGAGCGCACCAACCATCAGCGTGCGAGATTCTTATTCGACGAATTCAAGGACCTGCATGAACGCCGACACCAAAGCCACTGGCGCCGAGCTGCTCCTGGACAACCAGGTCTGCTTCGCCCTGCACTCTACCTCGTTGCTGATGACGAAGGTCTACAAGCCGCTGCTCCAAGCCCTCAACCTCACCTACCCCCAATACCTGGCCATGCTGGTGCTGTGGGAACATGATGGGCTGACGGTGGGAGAGATCAGCCAGCACCTGCTGACCGACCCAGGCTCACTCACCCCTTTACTCAAACGCCTGGAAAGCGAAGGCCTGCTCAAGCGCACCCGCAGCCGGGAGGATGAGCGGGTTGTGATGGTGCAGCTGACCGACAAAGGGCGTGCGTTGCAGGAACAGGCCAAGGAGGTGCCGCAACGCATCCTTGAAGCCAGCGGGCGAACACTTGAAGGGTTGCAGCAATTGCAGCAAGACTTGCTTGAGCTGCGCGATCGGCTGCACAAGAGCCTGTAGCGGGCACAGCTTTCAGCATGCATAAAAAAACCCGGCAAGTGCCGGGTTTTTGCGTTACGCAAGAAGGTTTACTTCTTGGAACGGCCTTTGTACACGCCACCTTCACGAGTGTCGATGTCGATCCACTCGTCGATGTTGATGAAGTCGGCAACCTGCAGTTCGGTACCGTTCTTCAGCTTGGCAGGCTTCATGACCTTGCCCGAGGTGTCGCCACGTGCAGCGTTCTCGGTGTAGACCACTTGGCGGCTGATGGTGGTCGGCAGTTCAACCGATACCAGGCGGCCTTCGAAGAACACGGCTTCGCAGACGTCTTCCATGCCTTCTTCGATGAACGGCAGAACGGCTTCGATGTCCTCGGCGTTCAGCTCGTACATGGTGTAGTCGGTGGTGTCCATGAAGGTGTACGAGTCACCGCTGATGAACGACAGGGTCGCTTCTTTGCGATCCAGGATCACGTCGTCCAGCTTGTCGTCCGCACCGTACACGGTTTCGGTCTTGTAGCCGGTCAGCAGGTTCTTCAGCTTGGTCTTCATGATCGCGCTGTTGCGACCCGACTTGGTGAATTCGGCTTTTTGTACCAGCCACGGGTCGTTGTCGATCCGCAGTACGGTGCCGGGTTTCAGTTCTTTACCAGTTTTCATTACGCAGTATCCGAATCTGGATGGATTTATAAAAATCGAGGCCGCATATCATAGCCAATTTCGGTAAAACTGTACCAGCGTCATGGCGAGGTCCGGCTGGGCGGCCTGTTTTGCACACCATTGGCGGGCGTGGGCCTGCAGTTCCTGCCAGTGCACCATGAACCCGCGCCAGGCGGTGTCCATGTCCTGATGCTTGTTCCAGGCCCGCCATAGAGTCAGCAGCGCGTGCGCGGCAGGCTCCGACAGGCCTTTGCGGTAAATCGCCAGAAACGCCTCGAGTTTTTCCCAGTGGGCATTCTCTTCCTGCACGTAGATGTGCCACAGCATGGGCCGCCCGGCCCACTGGGCGCGCACGAACGAATCTTCGCCGCGCACCGCGTTGAAATCGCAGCACCACAGCAAGCGGTCGTAATCATCCTGGCTGACGAAAGGCAACACCTGCACGGTCAACGTACCACGCTGGTGAATGGCGCCTACCACCAGTTCAGGCTCATTCAGCCAGGCGCAAAGCTCAGGCACGATGCGGCCCTGGGGCACCAGCATGTGGCTGGGGTTGGTAGCGTTGGCCAGGGCGTCCAGCCAGCCGCCCAGTTGCGGGTTTTCGTAGGCGAACAGCGAAATCAGGGTGGCGCCGGCCTGGGGCTGTACCCCAAGCCTGGCAAGGTGCCCGGCGCGCTGGGCAGGGTCGGCCTCGAACGCCTCGCGGCGGGCCAGCAAACCGGCCTCACGCAGCAGCCCGCCCGTACGCTCGGTGAACCCGGGGAAGAAGAACACGGTGCGCAACCCATTGGGTTTGGGTGACGGCAGGCCATGGCAGCCCTCGACCCAGTCTTCGGCGCTGAGGTATTCCAGGTTCAGCCACAAGGCTGGGGCCGGGCGGCTGCACAAGGCTTCGACATAGGCGTCAGGCAAGCGGCAACCGAAGGCGGCAATCACCACATCCGCCGTACCCGCGGGCGCCCACTCGGCCGGCCAGTGAAGCACCTCGACACCCTGTTGCATTTGCCGGGCTGCGCCCAGGTCGGCGCCGGGGCACAACGGCACGAATGCCCGCAGGTCATCCACCCACAGGCGCACCGCCACCCCATGCTCGGCAACCAACTGGCGAGCCAGGCGCCAGGTGACGCCGATATCGCCATAGTTGTCGACGACCGTGCAGAAGATATCCCAGGTGGCTTTCACGTGCCCCGCCCTCGCCCATGCCCAAAAGCGCGAATTCTGCGCATAAACTAAGGCCAACGAAAGCACTGTCGCGGATTATTACCTTGCCCATGCGACAATGCGCCCATTCTGATGCCCAGGAGACTGCCATGCCCCGCCCCCGCGAATTGAGGATTACCCTCAGGCCTTTGCCTTTGATACTCAGCGTAGCGGTGGGCCTGTGGCTTGGCGCTGGCGCCATTGCACTCAGCATCTGGGCTGCGTCATTCATATGGCCAGAGCCGCCACGGCCATTGGACGAGGCCGCCACTACCAGCGCCCCGCATACAGCGCCCCCGCCAGCGGCTGCCGACGATTCCCAAGCGCGCATGTTCGAGCAGTATAAAAAGGGGTTGCAGAAACAGGCGGCAGAAGCCGCACAAGGCGACCCGCGCAACCTCGACAGCCCCAAGTGCCAGTTCTGGTTGCAACAGAACCGCACGGCGCCCACCGACAAAAGCCAAGCCAACGTGCTGGAGTTCTGCTACTGATCATGAACAAGCCGCTTTTACTGGCACAGATCGTCGCCACCCTCGAGCGTGACCTGGACGTGCTGACCCGCGCCGCGCAAACCGCCTACGAAACGGCAACAGCCGAAGAAAACGTTGCCGAGAACAAGTACGACACACTGGGCCTGGAAGCTTCATACCTGGCTACCGGCCAGGCGCGCCGCAGCGCCGAGATCCGCCAGGCGCTGCTCGGCTACCAACAACTGCTGCTGCGCGACTACGACCCGCAACGTGGCGTTCAGGTGAGCAACCTGATCACCCTGGAGGATGAAAAGGGAGCCCGGCAGCAGCTGTTTCTGGGCCCCGCAGCCGCTGGCTTGAAGATCGCCGACGGCACCCAGGCAACCACCGTGATCACCCCTCGCTCACCGCTGGGCCAGCAACTGATCGGCAAACGCGTTGACGATGAAGTGACGCTTGCCGCACACACCCTGGTGATCGTCGCCGCCACCTGAGCTACGACGCCTGCCCATAGCCACCCTTGTTTACACTGCCCGCCAAGAGATCCGCATGACCAACCCCACCCTCAGCCGCGCCCTGATCCTGCTGATGGCCACCGCCACCGGCCTGGCCGTGGCCAGTAACTACTACGCCCAGCCGTTGCTCCACAGCATTGCCGAACAGTTCGGCCTGAGCACCGCGGCTGCCGGCAGCATCGTCATCGCCGCGCAACTGAGCTACGGCGCCGGCCTGCTGCTGTTGGCGCCTTTGGGCGATCTGTTCGAGCAGCGCCGCCTGATTACCGTGATGACCGCCATCGCCACCCTTGGGCTGATCATCAGTGCGTGCGCCCCGAGCCTGCCCTGGCTGATTCTAGGTACCACGCTTACCGGACTGTTCTCGGTGGTGGCGCAAATTCTGGTGCCCATGGCCGCGTCCCTCAGCGCTCCCAACCTCAGGGGGCGCGCGGTAGGGACGCTGATGAGCGGCCTGTTGCTGGGCATCCTGCTGGCACGCACCGCAGCCGGCTTCATGGCCGAGCTGGGTGGTTGGCGCAGCATCTATGTGCTGGCCGCCGTACTAATGGCTATTACTGCACTGGCCCTGCACCGCAACCTGCCCCAGCACCACAGCCATGCTGGGCTGAAGTACCCGGCGCTTATCGGCTCGGTGTTTCGGCTGTTTGCCCAGGAGCCGGTACTGCGCCTGCGTTCGCTGCTGGGGTTGCTGGCATTCAGCCTGTTTGCGCTGTTCTGGACGCCGCTGGCCTTCCTGCTGGCCAGCGAGCCTTACCATTACTCCGACGCGGTGATTGGCCTGTTCGGGCTGGCGGGGGCCGCGGGCGCGTTGTCGGCCAACTGGGCGGGCCGCCTGGCAGACCATGGCAAGGGGGCGCTGGGCACCACCGTAGGCTTGGTGGTGCTGTTGCTGTCATGGGTGCCGCTGGGGTTCGCCCAGCAATCGCTGGTGGCGTTGCTGCTGGGGGTACTGATGCTGGACCTGGCAGTGCAACTGGTGCACGTCAGCAACCAGAATGCCGTTATCGCCCTGCGGCCCGAGGCCCGTACGCGGCTTAACGCAGGGTATATCACCTGCTACTTCATTGGCGGCGCCTTGGGCTCGCTGCTGGGTACGCAGCTGTTCCAGCACCATGGCTGGCCGGGCATCGTGGTGGCAGGGTTGGCAATTGGCACCTTGGCGCTGCTGGTGTGGGGCCTGGCCCGCCGCGCAACGCCAGCCATGGCCTGACACCAACGGCGCGCACTGATCGCTTCGGGCCGAAGGCGGCTGCTAAGATGCCGCCTTTTTCTTGGCCTTCAGGAACCTCGACATGCCTGCGTGCAACCCTCGCCTGCCCTTCAGCCTGCTCAGCCTGGGCCTGGCCTTGCAGTGCCCCAACGCCCTTGGCCAGGGCAGCCTGGAGCTGGCGCCGGTGCAGGTGTCCGATACGTATGCCGCAGGCAGCTACCAGGCAACCCAGGCCGCGGTCGGCGGCTTCCAGCCGGGCCCGACACTGGATACCCCCGCTTCGATCAGCGTATTCAGCCAGCAAATGCTGGAAGACCGCCAGGTGCGCCTGCTCAGCGAAGTGCTGCAGGGCGACGCCGCGGTGGGCGAAAGCTATGCGCCGGTGGGGTACTACGAGAACTTCAATGTGCGAGGCTTTGAGCTCAATGCTGCCAGCAGCTACCGCGTCAACGGCCAGACCGTGGTCGGCGAGCAGAATGTGGCGCTGGAGAACAAGCAGCAAGTAGAGCTATTGAAGGGGTTGTCTGGCTTGCAGAGCGGTGTGTCCGCACCCGGGGGCCTGATCAATTATGTGACCAAGCGGCCTGAAGCGGTGCGCAGCGTCACGCTGGCCGGCACCGACCAGGGTGGGCGCTACCTGGCCACCGACCTTGGCGGCTGGTTCGGCAGCGAGCGGCAGTTCGGCCTGCGTGCCAACCTGGCGCACGAGACCATCGGCTCGTATGTGGAGCACGCCGATGGCAAGCGGGACTTTGCCTCGCTGGCGTTCGACTGGCAGCTCAGCCCTGCTGCCACCTTGCAGCTCGATGCGGAATACCAGCACCGCGAACAACGCTCGGTGCCGGGCTATCAGCTACTGGGTGGCCGCGAAGTGCCCCATGGCATAGCCCCCCATGACCGCCTGGCCTATCAGGGCTGGGCCAAACCGGTACAGAATGACTCGCTGAACCTGGGCGGGCGCTTTGAGTACCGCTTCAGCGACGCATGGGCCGCCACGCTCAGCGGGTCCCGCAGCAAAGCGGTCATCGACGACTACAGTGCCTTTGCCTGGGGCTCGAGCGAAGGTGCGTTTTTCTCCGGCACCGGCGACTACGACATCTACGACTTCCGCAGCCCCGATGACACGCGCCGTATCGATGAAGTGCAGGCCACCCTGGATGGGCACTTCGATGCGCTGGGCGTGGGCCATGAGCTGACCCTCGGCACCAGCGCCCAGCGCCGCACCCAGGACCAGCGGCCCTACTACAACGAGTGGCTGGGTACCGGCAACATCGCCACCGGCGCCCCGGCCCTGGCGCCATCGAGCAACCCGGTGGGCGCCAGCGAGCGGCGCCTGGACAGCCGCCAGTACGGGCTGTTTGTCACCGACCGCATCCATTTCAGTGAGGCGTGGCAAACCGTGCTGGGCGCCCGCGAGGTACGCCTGGACGAACGAACCTGGGACCAGGACGGTGTTGCCGGGCGTCACACCCAGCAGTACCAGTTGCTGCCCAATGCGGCGCTTATCTACAAACCGCAGCCGGACACCACCCTGTACGCCAGCTATGCCAAAGGGCTTTCTGCCGGCGGCACAGCGCCGTGGTTTGCCAGCAATGCTGCCGAGATACTTGCCCCAACCCTGTCGCGCCAGCTGGAGGTGGGCGTGAAGCACGACTGGCAAGGCCTGAGCCTGAGCGCTGCCTTGTTCCAGATACGCCAGGCCTACCAGTACGCAAGGCCCGACGGCGGCGGCAGCTTCACCTACGTGCAGCAAGGCCAGCAGAAGAATACCGGGCTGGAGCTGGGGGCCACTGGCTGGCTTACGTCCAACCTGCAGGTGCAGGCCAGCGCAGCCGCCATTCGCGCGCGGGTGCAGGGCAGCGGCACTGATGCCTATGAAGGCCACCAGGCGATCAACGTACCCAGGTTCCGGGCGGCCCTGTATGGGGAGTACAACCTGCCGGTGCCGGGGCTGGCGCTGCTGGGTGGCGGGCGCTACAGCGCCAGTAAAGCCGCGAGCAAAAACGGCGACGTGAAGGTGGGCGGTTATGCCGTATTCGACCTCGGCGGCCGCTACCGCACACAGGTGGGTGGGTACGACACGGTGCTGCGGCTAACGGTGGACAACCTGTTCGACAAGCGTTACTGGCGCGATGTGGGGGATTACCTGGGGGACAATTACCTGTTCCAGGGTGCGCCGCGCACCGCCCGGCTGGCGGCCACGGTTAGCTTTTGATACCAGGGCACTGGATGAGTGAGGATGGCACCGGCTGCGCCGGTGTTCGCCGGTAGACCGGCTCCTACAGGATTGGGGGCGGGTTTCACCGCCCTCCTCCAGCCCTCACAAAACAGCCAATAACAAAAAGCCCCCGGGCTTTTCAGCGCGGGGGCTCTTCGTAGAATGTGGCGGTGAAGAAGGGATTTGAACCCTTGATACGATTTCTCGTATACACACTTTCCAGGCGTGCTCCTTCGACCACTCGGACACTTCACCGTTTTCCCTACAAGCCTTTCAGCCTGTCGAGGCGCGCTAATTTAGTGGAAGGTCTTTTCTTTGGCAAGCATTTTTTTCAAATTTTTCATGTATTTGCATCAGAAGCCCGGCAAGGGCTGACTGGCCAGTCAGCCTTGCTGCTTTACCTGGCCCTCGGCGCTGGGTAACGTCATCGCCACGCCAACAACAGGACTGCGCCATGAGCGAGCTGATTACCTACCACGCCGAAGACGGCATCGTCACCCTGACCCTGAACAACGGCAAGGTCAACGCCATCTCACCGCAGGTGATCGCCGCGTTCAACGAGGCCCTGGACCGTGCCACCGAGGCACGCGCCGTGGTGATCATCACCGGCCAGCCCGGCATTCTGTCTGGCGGGTACGACCTCAAGGTGATGACCAGCGGCCCCAAAGAAGCCATCAGCCTGGTCACCGCCGGTTCCACCCTCTCCCACCGCCTGTTGTCGCACCCCTTCCCCGTCGTGGTGGCGTGCCCGGGCAATGCCGTGGCCAAAGGCGCCTTCCTGCTGCTGTCGGCCGACTACCGCATCGGCGTCGAAGGCCCCTACAAGGTCTGCCTGAACGAAGTGCAGATCGGCATGACCATGCACCATGCGGGCATCGAACTGGCCAGGGACCGCCTGCGCCGCTCGGCCTTCCACCGTTCGGTGATCAACGCCGAGGTGTTCGACCCACAGGGCGCGGTGGATGCCGGCTTCCTCGACAAGGTGGTGCCGGCTGAACAACTGCACGACGCCGCCCTGGCGGCCGCACGCGAACTGAAGAAGCTGAACATGCTGGCCCACAAGAACACCAAGCTCAAGGTACGCAAAGGGCTGCTGGATGCGCTGGAGAAGGCTATAGAACTGGACCAGCATCACATGGGCTGACCGCGCCTGTTTGCCCCAGCCAGTGCACAGCCGTACACTGACGGGCGACTGTCTGGTGTGAGTCGTACCATGCTCTATTGTGTTCGCATGTTCCTGCTGGGCCTGCATTTTCTGGCCGTGGGTGCCGTCGGCCTGGTCATTGGCCTGTGCCGCCCGTTCAACCCCGCCAACAGCCGGGTGTTCGCACGCCTTTACAGCGTGCCAGCCACCTGGCTGATGCGCGTCAAGGTCAAGGCGGAGGTGGGCCCGCTGTGGGACCAGCCGCCTGGCTGCGTCATCGTCGCCAACCACCAATCCAACTTCGACCTTTTTGTGCTGGGCCAGGTGGTACCGCAGCGTACCGTTGCCATCGGCAAGAAAAGCCTGGGCTGGATCCCGTTGTTCGGCCAGCTGTTCTGGCTGGGTGGCAACGTGCTGGTCGACCGCAAAAACGCCTACCAGGCGCGCAAAGCCCTGCAAAAGACCACCCGCGTACTGCAGAACGGCACGTCCATCTGGATATTCCCTGAAGGCACACGCAACCCCGGCGACACATTGCTGGCCTTCAAGAAAGGCGCGTTCCACATGGCGATTGCGGCAGGCGTGCCGATCGTGCCGGTGTGCGTCAGCCGCTACGCCCGGCGCCTTGACCTCAACAGCTGGCACCCACGCACGGTCAGCGTGCGCTCACTGCCCCCCATCGCCACCACGGGCATGACCCAGCAGGACCTCCCCGCACTCATCGAGCACTGCCGTGCGCAGATGCAGCAATGCATCGACCACATGGAAGCCGAACAGCCCTGAGCCTGGTTGCTCTCTGGGCGGGGAAGGACCAAGCTGTAGCCCGTGTTCAACCGGAATAAGCGGGCAACCATGGGGCGAGTCGTGGCATCGGCGGTGTACACCGCCGGCAGAAAGGTCACCAACATCAGCATCGATGAAGGCAGCGAATGGGCCCGCAAGCCGGGCCATTTCGTGTGGATTGGCCTGGAGGAACCCAACGCCGAAGAACTGGCCAACCTGCAACGCCAGTTCAACCTGCACGAACTGGCCATCGAAGATGCCCTGGAAAAGCACAGCCGGCCCAAGCTGGAAACCTTTGGCGATGCCCTGTTCATCGTCACCTACTCGCCGGTACGCCACCAGGGGCGGCTGGAATTCATCGAAACCCATATTTTTGCCGGCAACGGCTACATCATCACCTGCCGCAACGGCCATTCGAAATCCTATGCCCTGGTGCGCCAGCGCTGCGAGGCCAGGCCGCTGCTGCTGGAACACGGCGAAGACTTCGTGCTGTATGCGCTGCTGGATTTCGTGACCGAGAACTACCAGCCGGTGAGCGAAGCCATCCACGCCGAGATCGAAACCCTGGAGCAAAGCGTGCTGGGCGGCTCGCTGCAGGAAAACGACATACGCCGCCTGCACAGCCTGCGCCGGGATATCCTGCGCCTGCGCCGCTATGTGGCGCCGATGGTGGAAATAAGCGAGGAACTCCAACGGCTGAGTTTCCCCTTCATCGACAAGAACATGCGCCCGTATTTTCGCGACGTGCAAATTCACGTGACGCGGCAGATGGAAGACTTGTCGAGTATCCGCGACATCGCCAGCCAGACCATCGAGATCGGCATGCTGCTGGAGTCGTCACGCCAGAGCATCGTGCAACGCAAATTCGCCGCCTGGGCGGCCATTTTGGCCTTCCCTACGGCCATCGCCGGCATCTACGGGATGAACTTCCAGAACATGCCCGAGCTGAACTGGCACTACGGCTACTTCACCGTGCTGGGGGTGATCGGCTTGGGTTGCGTGGGGCTGTACGCCAGCTTCAAGCGCTCCGGCTGGCTTTGAGGTGGCCAGGGCCGCAGCGCGGCCCTGCGCCTTACGCGGCGTCGTGTTTACCGACAGGTTGCTGGATAAACCGCAACATCCACTCACCCACCAGGTCGCCCTGGTGCTCGGTGGCCAGGCTGGCGATTGCGCGCTGATACACCTCATCGCCCAGGTGTTCATGGCGCGCATTGAGCAACGCCCGCGAATAATCGTTGACGAACTCTGGGTGGCCCTGGAAGCACAGCACCTGGTCGCCGATGTGGTAAGCCGCATTGGGGCAGAAGTCACTGGATGCGACCACCGCCGCGCCTTCCGGCAGTTCGGTCACTTGGTCCTGGTGGCTGATGAGCAGGGTAAGTTCAGGCACCTGCGGGATCATCCATGGCTGCTGGGTCGCCAGCGAGTACCGGTGGGTACCCACACCCCAGCCCTGCTCCGCCCGCTCGGCCTTGCCACCCAGGGTCAAGGCCAGCAGTTGATGGCCAAAACACACGCCTAGCAACTTTTCACCGCGCGCGTACAGCTTCAGCAGGTAGGCCTTGAGGGTTTGGATCCAGGGATCGGAACCGAACGAATCCGCCTTGCTGCCCGTCACAAGGTAGGCGTCGAAGACTTCGTCGTCGGCGGGGTAATCGCCGTTCATCACGTTGTACACGCTAAATTGTGCCGCAATGGGCTGACGCGAAAACAGCTGCTCGAACATCCTGCCGTAGCCCTGGTACTGGGCGGTCAGCTCCGGTCGCAGAACATCGGTTTCAAGGATGCAGATGCGTAACGACATAGGGTTAGTCCTGAACGACATGGGTGGGGATCAGGTGTAGAGCGTGACGCGAAAGGCACGTACAAGCAAGTAGGCTGCACTGACGAACGGTCACAACCAATGGTAACCGGCAGCAGCGTCGCGCAGGCGTCTAGCCAGAGCGTGGCACGGTGCACAGCGACCTTTACATAGCCAGAAATAATCAGCAGGCACTCGCTTAGAACAAAGGGTTCTCAATCATGGATAACGCAGGCCCTACTGTTGGTTGTATATCACGTAACAAGAGGCAAGCAGTCACCCCGCAACACGGTGCCACTGTGATCGACCCGAAGCGCGACAAGGAAGCCAACGGGTATTCAGGAATAACAACAAGAAGGCGGTCAGCCATGTTCAGACATTCAAAAGTTCGCCAGGCCGGGCTCATACTCGTCGCCACCACCTTGCTGCTGATCTTGCCGAACCTCACACGCTTGTTCGGTTGAGCGCAGCGCTGGCGCCAAAGGGCGACGCACAGGTAACCTGCCGACCTCAATGGTCGGAGCTTTCCATGCGTTACTGCCTCATGCTGCTTGCACTGGTTGCAGGCCTGCCCGTCTGGGCAGCGCAACTGCACCTCGAATTAGGCAACGGTGAACGCCAATGGAGCAGCGAAGCGCTGCTGGCTCACCCGCAGGCGCAGGCCATTGCGGTCGACCACGATGTCTCGTACAAGCGGCCTATGCACTACCGGGGAGTGCCCCTCAGCGCCTTGCTGGAGGGCATTGGCCCTGATGATCATCTGCAGGCCGTTGCAAACGATGGCTTCGCGGCAGAAATGCCAGCCGCACCCTTGCTGCAACAGGGCCCGGCCAGGGCATGGTTGGCAGTTGAAGACCCAGACCACCCCTGGCCGGCCCTGGGCAAGGGCAAGGGCAGTGCCGGGCCGTTTTACCTGGTCTGGACCCACCCACAGGCAAGTGGCATACGGCCAGAGCAATGGCCATTCCAGATCGCGACACTGCGCAAGCTTGCGCCCGTGCAAACGCGCTTTCCAGCGCTGCTCCCCGACCCGCAACTGCCTGCACACAGCCCCGAGCAGCGAGGGTTTGCCCTGTTTCAACAAAACTGCCTGGTGTGCCATACCCTCAATGGTGCCGGTGATGGTCAAGTGGGGCCAGACCTGAACACCCCGCATAGCCCTACGGAATACTTCCAGCCTGCCTACCTGCGCATGCTGATCCGCAACCCGCAAAGCGTGCGGCATTGGCCCCAGGCCAAGATGCCGGGGTTTACCGTTGATGTGCTCAGTGAAAATGACCTGGATGAACTGTTGGCCTACCTGACCCATATGGCTGGGCGCAGGCCGTGAAACCCAGGGCCGCGCGGCGACCCTGAACGCCATGGATCAAGCGGTAAGCCGCTCCTGTTTGACGCCCCACCCTTCCACTTCACCCCCATAGGGTGTCACCAGCTGTTCGAAGGTTTCCTCGAAATCGCCGATGCCGCCGTGGGTGGCGTACATGACCTTGCTCAGCTCCAGGTGCCACCCCCCATCGCCCAGCTCGGTGACCTGGGCATTGAGCGACTCGCCCCGGAACTGCGTGGCTGCACGCCGCGCTGCAGCCTCGTCCGGGAACACGGCATAGAACTCGATGGGGTGAATTTGAGTGAAGTCGAAACCGCCTGCCTTCATCTGACGCAGGACGTTGCTGCTGATGTCGTCGTTTTGGCTGCTCATGAATCGTCCTCCTGAGTAACGCGATGGATAGACTTTCCGTGCACTACGCACCTGCCGGTAATGGCCTGGCAGTTCGAGCTGTTGCAAGACGCGAGTTTAAGAGGTGCCTGCCCGCAGAACGGCAGGCACCTTCCAGCAGCGTAGTGCCCTTGCAGGCACCACGCAAACCTGTGGTTCAGGGCGCTTCGTGGATACTGGTGATGGTGACGCCGCTGTGCTCCTTGAGCCAGCGTGCCGTGGGAGAAATGGCCCGGTCCTGAAAATCGTTGAGGTCCAGCTCATCCATGACCGGGAACAACTGCGTGCGTATTGCACGTGCGGCGTCTTCCTCGCTGGGGCAATGTTCGGCCTGCAGCACGATCGAAGACGGTGCGCCTTTCTGGTCGGCAAAGATGACTTCCCACTCTTTCATCGAACGAGCCCTCTCAATCAAACGACATCTGGTTTGCGATGCCTGAATTACTGACCTTGGGCCTGGGAGAATGTTCAGAAAGTTGCGGGCTGCCTGAGCGGCAGCCCGCTGCCTGTTAAGGCGCTACTTGGGCGTGCCGTGCACCACCCCTGCGGTGTTGTCCAGCAGGCTCTTGGTGGCGGTCTGAATGTAGGCTTCCAGCTGCTTGAGCATCTGCGGCTGGTCCGGGCTTTCGATCAGCTCGGCCTTGAATTCACGGCCCAGCTGGTAGCGATACAGCCGCGGGTTCATGTCCTTGGACTCGATCAGCACGCGGTCGCCCTGCACCAGGCCGACGATCTGCTCGCTGCCCGATGGCTTGATCATGCCCACGCCCTGGTCGCCTGCAGGCAGGTTGAGCAGGTCACGGCCCCAGCACTGGTGACGGGTTTCGCCACCCAGGCGGCCCATGATGGTGGGCACGATGTCCACCTGGGTGCCGACGGTGTGGTTGACCGCACCGAACTTGTCCTGGATGCCTGGTGCAATGAGCAGCAGCGGCACGTTGAAGCGGCCCAGGTCCAGCTCGGTGACCTGCTGGTGGTTACCAAAGCCGTGGTCGCCAACGATCACGAACAGGGTGTCCTTGAAGTAAGGCTCTTTGCGTGCCTTCTCGAAGAACTGGCCCAGCGCCCAGTCCGAGTAGCGCATGGCGGTGAGGTGCTCGTCCAGGGTGCCCTGGCCGGTGACTTTCTCCACCGGCAGGTTGGCGGGCAAGGCGTACGGCGTGTGGTTGGACAGGGTCTGCAGCAGGGCGTAGATCGGCTTCTTGCCGTCATGCTTAGCCAGTTCCTGGTTGCCACGGTCGAACATGTCCTGGTCGGACACGCCCCAGGTGGGGTCGGAGAACACCGGGTTGACGAAGTCGTTGCGGCCAATGAACGTGGTCATGCCCTGGTTGCCGAAGAACCCGGACTGGTTGTCCCAGGCAAAGTCACCGTTGTATACGTAGACGTCGTCGTAATCCCGGGCACTGAGCAGCGCCGGCAGGCCGGACAGCTTGTGGCCCCCTTCCGGGGTTTGCATCAGGTACTCGAAGCCCGGCAGGTTGGGGAAGCACGCCATGGTGGCGAACATGCCCTGGTGGGTATGGGTGCCGTTGGAGAAGAAGCGATCGAACAACAGCCCTTCCTTGGCCAGCTTGTCGAAGTACGGGGTGATGTTGTTGGGGCTGCCCAGCGCGCCCACCGAGTGGCCGGCAAAGCTCTCCATCAGGATCACCACCACGTTCTTGATCGGCAGCGTGTTTGCGGCGGATGGCAGGAAGTCACGGCGCACGGCGGCTTCGTCGGCATCCACCAGGGTGTCGTTGGGCGTCAGCAGTTGCTGGCGCACGGTCTGGGTGGCCACGCCTTGCTCCAGCACCGGCTTCCAGATGTTGGCGCGGTCTTCACCGAAACGGCTCTTGGCTGCATCGATCAGTGTCAGGGTACCGTTCAGGCCCAACTGGTTGACGAAATTGGAGTCGGTGGTGAACGCATCCCCCCATCGCATCGGTGGGCCCTGGCGCAAGGTGCCGCGGGCGGCGACCACGGCCACCAGCAAAATCACCATGAACACCGCCAGCCGGTTGTACCAGGGGGCGACACGCTGCACGCCATCACCACGGGTAGCGCGGTCGACCCCCTTGAACAGCAGGCTGAGCAGCCAGGTGCCGAAGGCCCAGGCCAGCAGGTAGCGCACCACCGGGAAACCGTACCAGAGCATGCTCATGACGGTCTTGGGGTCTTCCTTGATGTACTGGAACACCAGGCCATTCAGCCGCTGGTGGAACTCGCGATAGAAGTCCAGCTCCATCAGGCCGAGGAACATCACCACGCTGGATGTGAGGGTGAGCCAGAAACGGAACACCCCGCGCCGCGCCATGGCCCACGGGCTGAGCAACGCCAGCAGCAGCGGCACACTGATGTACACCACCACCCGCAGGTCGAAGCGCAACCCGTTGAGGAAGCCCTCGGCAACGGTTGCAGCAGGCGTATCGCCGACCATGTCGCTGTTGTAGACCAGCAGCGCAAGGCGCACGAGGCTGAGCATCAGCATGATGACCAGCGCGCTCAACAGCGTGTAGGCCAGGTGGGATTTGAGGGTGGGCGAGAACGACGCTCGCGCGCCCCATTGCTTCAAGGCGTCCGGGTTGGCCATGAACGGGAAGGTCCTAGAATTGCGGTTTGCGAAGAGCGCGACGGCCGAAGGCCATCGCAGCATTGTGCGGGAGCGGATTCTGTTTAAATCATTGTGAAAATTTTGTCACGGCCCGATTGGCACTGGCGGCACTGCGGCCGGGTGCCCGGCCGCCAATGTTCAGATACGCACGTTGCCGCGTGGGCCGGCGATGGCCCATATCACCAGGCCAACCACGGGTAGCAGCGCGATCAGCAGTATCCACAGCACCTTGCTGCCCACTTCGTTGCCGCTCTTGATCACGTTGAGAATGGCCCAGATGTCCAGCGCCAGAATGATCAGGCCTACCAGGCTGTTGAACGTCGATCCCATGCCATGTACTCCAGTTCAGGGGGTTGATGCTGCATAGCATAGCCAGCTATTACGTCGATAGAGCGGAATCCTTGGCGCCAGGCTCGGGTCACTGCTTAGACTGCATTGTCTTTTGAACCCGAGGTTTGCATGCCCCCTGTACACAGTCACAGCGCCGCCGCTTCCCCGCTAAGCGCCTGGCGGCAACACATCGCCAACAACCCATGGGTAGGCGCCGGCCTTGTTCTCAGCCTGCTGGCGGTGCTCGTGCTGCTGGGCGCCAGCCTGTGGAATGCCGTGCACGGCGACCATTCGCAGCACCTGCACCTGGCGGCCGTAGGTGGCCTGGCAGGGTTCGGTGCCACGGCACTGGGTGCAGTATTGGCGGTGGTGCTGCGTGACGTGAGCACGCGCAGCCAGGATGTGATGCTGGGTTTCGCAGCAGGCATGATGCTGGCGGCCAGTTCGTTCTCGCTGATTCTGCCGGGCCTGGATGCCGCGCGGGACATCACCGGCAGCGGCCCTGCTGCGGCGTTCGTGGTGGTGGTGGGGATGGGCCTGGGGGTATTGCTGATGCTCGGGCTGGACCGCTTCACCCCCCACGAGCATGAGCGGGTGGGCGTAGCCGGCCCGGAAACCGAGCGGTTCAGCCGGGTGTGGCTGTTCGTGCTGGCGATCACCCTGCACAACCTGCCCGAGGGCATGGCAATAGGTGTCAGCTTCACCAATGGCGACATGAACATCGGCCTGCCGCTGACCACCGCCATCGCCATCCAGGACATCCCTGAAGGGCTGGCGGTTGCGCTGGCCTTGCGCGCTACCGGGCTTTCGAACCTGAAGGCTGCCCTGGTGGCGATCGGGTCTGGGCTGATGGAGCCCTTGGGTGCAGTGATCGGCCTGGGAATATCCACGGGTTTCGCGGTCGCCTACCCTATCAGCATGGGGCTTGCAGCCGGGGCGATGATTTTTGTGGTCAGCCACGAAGTCATCCCGGAGACCCACCGCAATGGCCACCAGACCTCGGCAACCCTGGGCCTGATGGGCGGCTTTGCAGTGATGATGTTCCTCGATACCGCACTGGGCTGAGCACGGCGCCTGTGCACGTCGCTTAGACGTGCACGGCAACCTTCAACGCTTCCAGGGCAGGTTCAACCTTGATGCCCAGCGCCGCACCCAGCTCCGTCACACGCGCCAGGTCATGCTGGCCGACCATCACCATTTGCAGTTCGTCATCGAGCAACTGGCTGAAGTTGAGCAGCACGTACCCCCCTGCTTCCTTGTTCAAGGCACCCATCTGCACCTGGATGCGGTTGAGCGCGGTCAGCGGCTCGGTGCGTGCCAGTTGCTTGGGCTTGAGGGTAAGCGGCACGCTTTGGTCAAACGAGCCGCTGATGTGCTCGAACAGCTCCTGGTAGCTGTCGGCCTGGAAGACCACGGTATCGGGCAAGCTGCCGAGCACTACCCACTCACCCAGGGGCATGGGGAAGCTGTCGTCATAGTTGATGTCGGGGTTGGCGGCAAGAAATGCCGCCGGGTCGGCGTAGGCCTGGGCAGCCTCATCGGCAATGCGCTCGATATCGGCCTCACGCATGCAGCCTGCGCCAATGAGGCTGATGAATTCGAGCAACTGAGTTTTCATGAACGGGGCCTGCGGCGGGTAAAAAGGTGCCAAGGATAGCCGCAAATGCCCCTGTAACGTTAGCCTGCCAGCGCTTGCAGGCGCGCCGCAGCGTCTACTGCGCCCATGGTGTGGGCCGCAACCAGGGCAGTGGCGCCACGTGCATCCTGGCGCGATGGGTCTGCGCCTTGGGCCAGCAGGTAGTCAAGAATCTCCAGGCGGTTGAACATGGCCGCCAGCATCAGCGCCGTACGCCCGTCCTGCGCGGCTGCATCTACCGGTACGCCGTTCTCGAGCAGCAGGCGGATCATGGCCATGTCGCCCTTGAACGCGGCCCCGGCAATGGGCAGCTGGCCGTTATCGTTGGCGATCAGCGCATCGGCACCGTGGGCCAGCAGTACACGCACCGCATCGTGGTGGCCGTGGTAGCTGGCCAGCATCAACAGGGTATCGCCCTTCTGGTTGCGCAGGTTCACGGGCAGGCCGCTGGCGAGCAAGCGCTCGAGCATCTCGGCGTCGCCTTGGCGGGCGCGGTCGAACACTTGTTCGGCAAAGGCGGCGGCTTCATCGGCGGTCATTTGAGAGGGCGCGGCTTGGGTCTGCATGGGGGAACCTCCTGGCAATAATCGGTGCCTAAGTGTTTGTCAGGCCCCGGTTGCGGGTCAAAGGTTCAGAATCTATCGCTGCGATAGCCCAACGAGCCCCGCCGTGCAAAATGCACTGTGCAAATTGCACGACCTTGCAGCTTGCACGGAGGCTCTTCTTGAAGTAAGCCGCAAACCATTGATTTACAAGGGTTTTGGCAATATCCAAAAGCTGGCACGGTCACTGCAATCTACAACTCCACGATTGCCCTACACCTGTCAGGAGTTGCCATGAACCTTATCCAGGAAAAATTCGTTTCGGTCTTTTCGGCTTACCAGGTTGCTACCCAGCCTCGTCCGGACGGCGGTGTTCTCCTGACCCTGCGCGCCGCTGACGGCAAGGTGACCCGCCGTGTGCTCACCTACGGGCAACTGCACAGCGCCGAACAACTGTCTTGGGCCATCAGCGCCATCCGCCGCGACCTGGCCGAGCAAGCCAGTGAGCTGCCGGTGATCACCATGCTGCAAAGCCAACAGCGCTTCGCCCTGCCGACCTACCGCTAAGTGGTCGCCTGCCTGAGCTGGCCTGTTGGCGGGTGACTCCCGATGGATTCACCCTCGAACAGACCAGCAAGGCCTATTAAAGTTCGTCGATTCCCAAAAACGCCCGTGCGGCGTCATCGCCCGTATATAACGGCATTGCACTCTGCTCGCTTCCATAAAGCCTGAAAGCAAGGCAAAACGGGGTTTCGCCCAATTCCACCCAGCGCCGCGTGTCCGCCGGTATGGTCAACTGATCGCCTTTCTCGCACACCACTGAATACACCCACCCGCCCAAGCGCAAGCCTAGCTGCGCACGGCCGCTGATCACCGCGAACACTTCCTGGCCGTCATGGGTGTGCTCTTCCCGCAGCGCTGTGGTGTCCCCCTGCTCGCCGTCGCGGTTCACCAGCCGATAGACGGAGCTGGCGTGGGTAGACATGAGTTGGTCAAGGTGATCACCACATGCGCCCAGCACATCTACCTCAGCTGTGCCTGGGCGTATTCGAAGACCATGCTCGGCGTGGATCAAAGACACCCCGTGCTCGGCCAGCGCCGCCTCGATGTCTTCCCGGTGGGTCAGCACCTTGTTGGGCAATGCCGGGCTGGAAGGGTCAAATACGCAGAGAATGCTCATCAGCGGTCAGGTCCTGGTCGGTTGCGAACGGGTCGCCATGATAACGGCTGCAGCCAGCGCCGAGGCGCTGGCCATACCAAAGGTGAAGCCTGGCCCCAGCCATGTCCAGCTGTAGCCGGCGTACAGTGCGCCAAGCGCCCCGCCGGTGCCTGAAAGCGCGGCGTAAAGAGCCTGGCCCTGACCTTGCTGGCGCGGCCCGAAACTGGCCTGCACAAACGCAATGCTGGCGGCGTGAAAGCAGCCGAAGGTGGCAGCATGCAGCAACTGTGCGAACACCAGTATCCCAGGCTCCGCCGCCAGGTTGCCCAGCAGTAACCACCGCACGGCCGCCAGCACGAAGCTGGCCAGCAGCACCCGCTGGATACTGAACCGCGCGAACAGGCGGCTCATGGCCATGAACATCAGCACCTCAGCCACCACGCCCAACGCCCACAGCAGCCCGATGGCGCCGCGGCTGTAGCCCAGGTGTTCCAGGTGCAAGGTCAGGAAGGTGTAGTAAGGCCCGTGGCTCAGTTGCATCAGTGCCACGCACACATAGAACGCCACCATACCGGGCGCTCGCAGTTGGTGCAGAAAACCGCCGGCTGCGCGGCGCTCGCCCTGCTCGACGGGCTGGGCATTGGGTACCCACAGGCTGGCGGCGACGATGCCGGCCATGATGGCCACCAGGGCGACCGGGTAGATATCCAGGCTCAACCACTCGAACAGGCGGCCTAGGCCGACCACGGTCAGGATGAAGCCAATCGATCCCCACAGGCGTACTTGGCTGTAGCGTGCGGTTTGGCCATGCAGGTGTGCCAGGGTGATGACTTCGAACTGGGGCAGCACTGCATGCCAGAAGAAGGCGTGCAACGCCATGACCAGTGCCAGCCAGGCGTAGCTTTTGCCCAGAAAAATCAGGGAAAAGGTCGCCAGGGTGCACAATGCCCCCAGGCGCACGATAAGCAGACGCTGGCCCGTGCGGTCCCCCAGCCAGCCCCACAGGTTGGGGGCGATGCAGCGCATCAGCATGGGGATGGCCACCAACTCGCCAATACGTGCCGGCGTGAAGCCCAGATGGTCAAAGTACAGTGCCAGAAACGGCGCCGTGGAGCCCAGCAGGGCGAAATAGAACAGGTAAAAGCTGGACAACCGCCAGTAAGGGATCGCGGGCATGGAATGGCCTTGGTGGCCTGCTGCGGGTGCTTCGCTAGGCGAAACACCCGGCACGGGCGGGTAAACGCTAGCGCAGTACGGGCGTGGTGACCTTGACGTCGGCGTTCTGCGCGCGGTGGCGAAGTAGGTGGTCCATCAGTGCAATGGCCATCATCGCCTCGGCGATAGGCGTGGCGCGGATGCCGACGCACGGGTCATGCCGGCCCTTGGTGATGACCTCGACGGGGTTACCGTGCACATCGATGGAGCGGCCTGGCACGGTGATGCTGGACGTTGGCTTCAAGGCCAGGTGAGCGACGATTGGCTGACCGGAAGAGATGCCGCCCAGGATGCCACCGGCGTTGTTGCTGAGGAAACCTTGCGGGGTCATCTCGTCACGGTGCTCGGTACCGCGCTGTGCCACGCTGGCAAAGCCCGCGCCGATTTCCACGCCCTTGACCGCATTGATGCTCATCAGGGCATGTGCAAGCTCGGCGTCCAGGCGGTCGAAGATCGGCTCGCCCAGGCCAGGCATCACGCCTTCGGCGACCACGGTGATCTTGGCGCCGACCGAGTCCTGGTCACGGCGCAGCTGGTCCATGTAGGCCTCAAGCTCCGGCACCTTGCTGGGGTCCGGGCTGAAGAAGGCGTTCTGTTCTACCGACTCCCAGGTCTTGAACGGGATCTCGATAGGGCCCAGCTGGCTCATGTAGCCACGCACCGTGATGCCCTGGGTAGCCAGGTACTTTTTGGCGATGGCACCGGCAGCCACACGCATGGCGGTTTCACGGGCCGAGCTGCGGCCACCGCCGCGGTAGTCACGCTCACCGTACTTGTGGTGGTAGGTGTAATCGGCGTGAGCGGGGCGGAACAGGTCCTTGATTGTGGAGTAGTCCTTGGACTTCTGATCGGTGTTGCGGATCAGCAGGCCGATCGAGCAGCCCGTGGTACGGCCTTCGAACACACCGGACAGGATTTCCACCTCGTCGGCTTCCTGGCGCTGGGTGGTGTGCCGGCTGGTGCCGGGTTTGCGCCGGTCGAGGTCGTGCTGCAGGTCGGCGAGGGAAATTTCCAGGCCTGGCGGGCACCCATCGACAATGGCGACCAACGCCGGGCCATGGCTCTCGCCTGCGGTGGTGACAGTGAACAGCTTGCCATAGGTATTGCCGGACATGGACGCTCCGCGAGATCTGCCTGAGATGAACGAAAGGCGGCAGTATACAGGATGGGGCTGGGAGGTGGCGCGGCGTACAAACCAGGCGGTCGCGCGCGCCTGTAACAGGCGTGACTGGCTCGAAACAAACGTAGGAGCGAGCGCAGCTCGCGATGCGCCGCGCGGGCGGCTCTCGATTTCTCAGGCGCTGCAAATATCACGCTGACCACCTCCCGGCCCAACCGCGTTCTACCGGTGAAGGGCCCCGGGCCGAAATTGCATCAGCGCTACCAGGTGTTCGGCTCAAGAGGGTTTGCGCCTATTCGACCGAGCGCCGCCTGCGCGGCGCATCGCGAGCTGCGCTCGCTCCTACATT